>CAYNXD010000019.1:0-25038 GCA_964401115.1 uncultured Candidatus Poseidoniales archaeon
GAGTTTAATTATTATTTTCTAGTATATATTTACCAAATATAGAGGTCATTACTTGGGTAATAGTGAAAAGTAGCACTCAGGTCGTCGGTTAGGAACAGAGTGACTCTGTGCCACCCCTCCTGTGGTGAGAAAAATGCACCAACATTTACAAGAAGTATATGAAAAGGTAGTAGATAGAGACCCAGAGCAGCCCGAATTTCATCAGGCTGTTTTAGAGGTCCTTGAGTGTTTGAGCCCCGTAGTAGAGGCTAGGCCGGAATTGGTTGAAGCAAATATTTTCCAAAGAGTTTGTGAGCCGGAACGGTTAGTTCAATTTAGGGTTCCTTGGATTGACGATGAAGGAAAAATTCAGGTTAATCGGGGTTTCAGAATACAGTTCAACGGTTCTATTGGACCTTACAAGGGTGGATTACGATTTCATCCTTCAGTTAATCTTTCAATTCTGAAGTTTTTGGCATTTGAGCAGATATTCAAGAATAGTTTGACTGGACTACCAATGGGTGGCGGTAAGGGAGGTTCTGATTTTGATCCAAAGGGCAAATCAGACAATGAAGTGATGAGATTCTGCCAATCATTCATGACTGAATTGCACCGTCATATCGGAGCTGATACAGACGTACCTGCAGGTGATATTGGTGTAGGTGGTAGGGAAATAGGATATTTGTATGGGATGTACAAGAAACTTCGTAACGAGTTTACTGGAGTTCTTACAGGAAAGGGTTTGACTTACGGTGGATCACTAATTCGTCCAGAGGCAACAGGATACGGACTAGTATATTTCGTTCGAGAAATGTTGGCAGTTGATGGTGATTCATTTGAGGGTAAAACAGTCTCTATTTCGGGTTCAGGTAATGTCGCTCAATTTGCATGTGAAAAGGTAACTCAACTTGGTGGTAAGGTTGTTACACTCTCTGATAGCAGCGGTTTCATTCATGACCCTGATGGAATTGATGCAGATGAATTAACTTGGATTATGGATTTGAAGAATGTCCAAAGAGGCAGAATCAAGGATTACGCAGCACATAGGGGGTTAGATTACACAGCACGTGATAAATCACTGGATTATAACCCGATTTGGCAAGTCCCAGTAGACATTGTTCTGCCATGTGCAACTCAAAATGAATTGAATGGAAAAGACGCGCAACATTTGGTGGATAATGGCGTCAAATATGTAGCTGAAGGTGCAAATATGCCTTCAACTCCTGAAGCCATTGAAGTATTCCTTAACAATTCAGTAAAGTTTGCCCCAGGCAAAGCATCAAACGCAGGAGGTGTAGCTACTTCGGGCTTGGAGATGAGTCAAAATAGCCTGAGGATGCCTTGGGTTCGTGAAGAAGTGGATGCACGTTTGGATGCAATAATGGTTGGAATCCACCAAAAGGCGTATGACACTGCTAAGAAGTATGGGGAACCAGACAATTACGTTTTTGGTGCTAACATTGCGGGATTCGAGAAAATAGCCGAATCGATGCTGGCACAGGGTTCATGGGGCTGAAAACAATTCAGATTCATACTGCAGTTGGCGCAACATGGTCATCGTCTTTATCAGAGTCTGAACTAATACGATTCCAAACACCGGACATTAATGTGTCATGATGTTCCTTACAATAGTAGAATCTTCGATAAGCCTCTCTAAATGAATAAGCTTTCTTTCCAGTTGCAACTAGATAACCTTCAGGTGAAAGTCTACTTACAATTTCCCCTTCAACTTCACAACCAGGATAGTCACATCGGTGACCAGAGACATTTGTTTTTTTTGTGAATTCTGACATGTCGTCCCCTCTAGTTTTTCTTTACGGTTAATGTATTAATTTTTTACTCATCCCCATCCTCTTGAGAAATAGGCTCAATTACCACCAAAGGCAAATTTGCTTCTATTGACGTACCTGCTTCACAATTAACTTCAGTAACAGTTCCTGAAACCGGTGCTAGGACCTCATTTTGCATCTTCATAGCTTCAAGAATAAGAATCACATCCCCTTCAGATACTTTCTGTCCATTCTCAACTTCTACTGTGATAATTTTTCCAGGGATAGTGCTTGACACAACTCCTGATTTCTTTCTCTTCTTTCCTGAGCGTCGTTTTTTACTAGATGTTGGTGGTAAATCCCCTAATTCTATAATGAAGGTTTCACCTTCTACAGTGGCTTTCCAATTATTTCCGTCTGGCTCCAATTCTACTTCAAAGATCTCTCCATTGATAGTAACTTTGCGCATCTCGCCCAACATTTCACCTCCAAGTAGATCTTTTTGCCCTATTGTTTGCAATTCCTGGCAAACCCATTGCAGTTAGCCGATGATCCTGTGCCCAAGCACTTCCGAGTTGTCTTCCAATTGTTGATTTGAAATTCGCATCATCTTGAGGGATTGAAATAACAGCCATAATTGCGGCTAATTTGCGAATTTTTGAGCGTTCTTCAATTTCTTCGCCTTCGTTATTAACTACATTATTTGATAATTCTTGGTTATTAGATTCAAAGTCTTCAATTTCGGATATCGCCCCTCTTGCAGTCTGAAGAATCTTATTCAGATTGTGACTGTAAGACTCTTCATTCATTTATTTGCACCTCATAATGGAATATTTCCATGTTTTCTTGCAGGCCTATCTTCTTGTTTTTCTAGTAACATTTTTAGCGCCTTACAAAGTTTTTCGCGAGTTTCTCTTGGCTCGATTACATCATCAAGATAACCGAGAGCCGCCGCTTTGTAGGGGTTGGCAAAAAGGTCACCATATTCTTCAACTAATCTTTCTCGTTCTTGATCTGGGTTTCTAGAGTTTTGAATTCTATTTCTATGAATAATTTGAACTGCACCATCAGCCCCCATTACTGCAAGTTGAGCGGTTGGCCATGCGATATTGTAGTCACCTCTAATGTGTTTTGAGCACATGACATCGTAAGCGCCACCGTAAGCCTTGCGCATAACAACAGTCATTTTTGGAACAGTAGACTCAGAGTAAGCATAGAGAAGCTTAGCACCGTGTCGAATAATTCCACCCCACTCCTGATTTGCGCCGGGAAGGAACCCAGGGACATCTACAAGAGTCAACAAAGGTATGTTGAAAGCGTCACAGAATCGAATAAATCTAGCTGCCTTGACTGAAGCATCAATATCTAGGCATCCCGCTAAGAAATTTGGTTGATTGCCAATTATTCCAACTGTATGTCCATCCAATCGCCCATATCCAACTACTATATTTCTAGCAAAATCACTTTGAACTTCTAAAAATGCCCCATCATCAATTATCTCAGAAATGACTTCAACTACATCATACGGTTTTTGTGAATCTTCTGGGACGATATCTTGCAATTTTTCACATTTTCGTTCAGGAGAATCTCTTGTTGATTTATTGGGTGTAGTCTCTAGATTGTTTTGAGGTATATGTGAAACCAATTCCCGAGCAATTTCTAGAGCCTCTTCATCATCAGTAGCAGTAAAATGTGTCACTCCTGACATTGATGCGTGGGTACCTGCTCCACCTAGTTCTTCGAACGTAACCTCTTCATTTGTAACAGTCTTGATAACTTCAGGGCCCGTAATAAACATGTGAGCGGTTTTGTTAACCATGATGACAAAGTCTGTAATTGCTGGGCTATAAACGGCACCTCCTGCGCAGGGACCCATGATTATGCTAATTTGAGGAATTACTCCACTTGCCCTAACATTTCTGAAGAAAATTTCCGCATATGAACCTAGGCTGGCCACCCCTTCCTGTATTCTTGCTCCACCGCTATCATTTAGTCCGATTACTGGTGCCCCAGTTTTCATAGCCATGTCAAGAACTTTGCAGATTTTTAATCCATGCATTTCACCAAGGCTACCACCATAAACAGTAAAATCCTGTGCAAAACAGTATATTGGCCTTCCATCAATGGTCCCATGGCCAGTTACAACTCCATCACCGGGGATTATATTTTCATCCATTCCAAAGTCTCGGCAGCGATGTTCAACCAATGCGTCAAGTTCCTGGAATGAATCATCATCAAGCAACCCCTCTAATCTTTCTCTCGCAGTTAATTTACCTTTAGCATGTTGTGTATCAACCCGCTGAGTCCCTCCTCCGGCCTCTGCGATGGCCTTTCTACGCCGCAAATCGCCTAACCTTTCCTCGGTCGTTTCCATTCCGCTCAACTCGCAGGTGACAACACTCGCCAATAGACTATGCGGCTAATGGTTGCTCTCATTGTATCAGATTATGGGTCGCTGAATTAAAGGGGGGTATCTTCTCGACAAGTCGAGGGTAGCCATGCGCATCGTAATTGCCAAACCAGGACTCGATGGTCATGATCGTGGTGCAAAGGTGGTAGCGCGTGCCCTTAGAGACGGCGGTCATGAAGTAATTTACACAGGATTGCGCAGGACGCCGGAGCAAATTGTAAGAACTGTTTTGGATGAAGATGCAGATTTACTTGGTCTCTCAAGTTTATCCGGTGCTCACGCATTCCTTTTTCCTAGGATTTGTCAATTACTAATTGAAGCAGATTGTCTAGATGTGACTGTTTTTGGTGGTGGAATAATTCCGGTAGATGAGAGGTCGGAACTTTTTGATGTTGGTATGAGAGCGATTTTTGGCCCAGGTACTAAGATGAAGGAAATGGCTGATTTTGTATCAGAAGTAGAAAAGAGAATTGATTCAGGAGAGCCAGTGGGTGTTGGCGAAGGCGGAAATTGGATTTGGCAAAACGGGGAGTGACCGTTTGAATAATGAGCGATTACAGAAGGCCATGGCTGGTGATAGAAGAGCATTGGCAAAGCTTCTTTCTGCGGTAGAAGAAGGGAATGAAAATTCACAAAGTCTTGGTTTGGATAATCATTTAGATGATGGGACAATTATTGGAGTTACTGGAGCACCTGGTGTTGGTAAAAGTTGCCTGATTGAAAAATTACTTTCCCATTGGTCTAATGAAGGTTTGAAGGTTGGAGTAATTGCAGTCGATCCCTCATCACCTCTTTCTGGAGGTGCTCTTTTGGGGGATCGTATTAGAATGGAATCTGCAGATAGTGACCCAAATGTGTTTGTCCGTTCATTTGCAACCAGAAATCAACCTGGAGGGCTACCTATTGCCGTAGGATTGGCTTCAAATCTGATGAGGAATTGTGGTTATGACATTGTTTTAATTGAAACTGTAGGCGCAGGTCAAGCGGAAATCAGAATAGTATCATTTGCCGATAGAGTGGTTTTGATTGAATCACCCTCCCGTGGGGACTTAATTCAAGCAGAAAAAGCAGGAGTGATGGAACTTGCGGACTTGGTTATAGTAAACAAATCAGATTTGGAAGGTGCGGATCGTGCAGCAATGGAAATCCAAACAGCATTAGAAATTTCAGGAAACCCCCCTCCTGTTCTTTTGGCCTCTGCTAAAACTGGGGAAGGTATCGATGAATTTTCCTCTAAACTTAAATCACTTCCAGTAAAGACGGGTGCAGAAATGGCGAGGGCGCGTGAAAGACTTTTGGCGGCATGGGATTCAGCCTTGCTTTCTAGAAATGATATTTCTGAAATTCTAAATCTCTTGACAAAATCAGATTCAAATGCTCACGATTGGGTGGAGAAAAATTTACGGTGGTCTAATGAGTGAAACCATACTTCTAGATGAGGATTCTTATGAGGCTGATCACGTTAAGCATAGCGTTGGAGGATTTGGCGGCCACATCTTCAGGAGAGCAATTCATTTGAGTATGGCAATAATACCCTGGTTATATTATTGGCATGGCGAATTTATAGCAGGAATTTTCGGAATAAACGCCATAGATTTTGTAATTTTAGTTCTTTTTGCCATTATAATCTTTGAACTAATTAGATTGAAAATAGGTTTTACTATAGTTGGGCAAAGAGAATATGAGGCCCATCAATTAAGCGCCCTATTTTGGGGCGTAATTTCCGTAGGAGTTGCACTAATTTTGTCACCCTTGGTTGGTGTAAAGGGGGCTGCATTAGGTTATCCATTAATTCTCGGCTTAGCAATTGGTGATCCAGTAATGGGGGAAGCTAGAAGGGCGGATAAAGATTCAAAAATTGTTTTCATTTCAGGATTAATTGTAGTATATTTGGCATGGCTCTTTTCTTGGAATATTATAGGCACTCCGTTGCTTTTCGCTTTGATTATACCACCAATTCAAGTGGCATCAGAATGGCCAAGATTGCGTTGGATTGATGATAATGGGACCATGGTGCTCTTTCCTCTTTTGGTAGTAATTTTACTTTCATTCATGGTGTTGTAAAATGAATACATATTTTAATGAAAATTGGGGTTATTGTTAAAATCCTAATGCTACTCGGAATCTCTGATGACAGATCAGGTATTGCAGGATGATGCCCCCCCACAGAGTCTCTATGTGTTTGCATATGCAGTTTCATTAGCAGTAACTTTCGTAATATGTGTAATATATTGGTAGTCTTTTTCCAGTTTAATTACACGCATTGATAGCGAGAGACACTATCGGAGTTTTGAATGTGTGGCATCGCGGCAGTTCTCGGTCAGGATGACACTAATCTAGCGAAAAGCATGGTCGCAAACATTGCTCATAGGGGGCCCGATGGTTTTGGTACTTGGAGCGATGATTATTGTTCGCTCGGTCACGCTCGTCTTTCAATAGTTGATTTGATAGGTTCCAATCAACCAATAGGTTCTGAGCATGGGTGTTGGCTTGTTCAAAATGGAGAGATATACAATTTTGATGAATTAAGGAAAAAATACCATTCTTATAATTGGGTAACAAAAGGGGATTCTGAAGTAATACTTGCTGCACATAAAACTAACAATATGTCTCAAATCAATCGCCGTGTAGAAACGTCTTCAATTATTGGCTGGATTAGGAGGACTTCTACTGTAGAAGCAAATGGTAATCCAGCCCAGAGACATGTTGATTGGGTATCTAAACTAGATGGGATATGGGGATTTGCATTATGGGATTCTAAGTCTCAAGAATTGATACTTTGCAGAGATCCATTGGGCGTGAAACCGCTTTTGCGTACCATGATGCCATCGGGGGAACTTCTAGTTGCTAGTGAATCAAAGGCTTTCCGTGCTCATGGAGATTATGTCCCTAAAATTGACGAGAATGCCATGCTGGCTCGCTTAGCCTTTGAATACCCGCTAGATGAAACCACGCTATTTCAGGGGGTTTCTCAAGTTGCGCCAGGGACTATTGAAACATGGAGTTTGGATGGTGAAGGTAGGGCAACTCTGACTGGAGTGGCTACTTATTCTACAGAGAGAGTAAAACCTCAAATGAGTTGGGATTCTAGTATTGATGCTAAGAAACTTCTCGATTCTCTATGTAGTGGTGTTGAAGACCGTTTGATGTCTGATGTCCCACTTGGTATTATCCTGTCAGGTGGATTGGATTCAAGCATGGTTGCAGGTCTTGCACATAAAGCAGCAGAAATGGCAGGAAAACCGGTGCCTGAATGTTGGACGATAGCAGAAAGTGAGGATAATCCTGATTTTGTTGCTGCCGAAGAAGTGGCTTCTACTCTGGATCTTGGACACCATACCTCAATTATTGAAGGCGAATCATTTTGGAGGACTTTGCCATCACTTTCATGGCATGGCGAAGATCTGGATATTTCAGTTCTGTTTTTTCAGCCATTATTTGAAAAAATGTCCTCTGATGTTAAGGTTGGTTTGTGTGGTCAAGGTGCTGATGAAATTCATGGGGGTTACCCTCGTTATCGAGACCTGTCATCGCATCGTGAGTTGATAACTTCCCGTCTTAATTCAAGTCGTCATCCGTTTGCTGATAATCTAATCAATGATTTAAGTTCAGTTGCTCCGCATGGTCCAGGGCAACCTTGGCGTTCTACAAATCATGACCCCAGTAGAATCTTTTCCGATTTGAATAGCACATTGGAATACGAAATGAACCATGGCCAGTTGTCAAATTTCCAACTTAGATTAGTAGATCGCCACAGCATGGCTCATGGGCTAGAAGTTAGGGTTCCATTTCTTGGTTCTGAACATAGAAAAGAATCACAAAAAATACCGCTAGATTGGAGAGTTAGAGGGGATAGGGAAAAATTAGCATTGAGGGCGGCAGCAGCATTGACAGATTTGCCTGATTCAATTGTTAATAGGCCAAAATTACCAGCAGGGACCGCAACTACACCTACCCTACTCAATGATCTTCTCCTTGAACTAAGGCCGCAAGCTGAAGAGTGGTCTTCAAGATACCCGGGAATTAAGAGAATTCTAAGACATCAGCCAGATATGTCTATCGGATTAAGGCTGTTTGAATCACTACACATCATAGATGGGGGTGTGGGTAGAGAAAACAAGAGTTTATGGGATTTACTAGAGGATATTGATTGAGGTGTAATTATGGAAGAATTTAACGGCCCTGAATTATTGTCTAAATATTCAAATCTACTAGAAGAAAAAAGAGATGAATTGACATCATGGTTTGCAAAGGAGAGGGATAAGCGACCTATGCCTCTGTATGCTTCTGTAGATATTAGAGACGCTGGTTGGAAGGTTGCTGCAGTGGATGCTAATGCATACCCTGCGGGATTCAATAATCTAGAAGTTGGTGATAGGAAAATATTTTCTGAACAGTTAAAAGATTGGATTTCCCATCAACACCCTGGAGCTAAATGGCTCCACATATGGCCTGAGAATCACACTAGAAACAGAGGTTATATAGAGAATTTAATTGTCTTAAAGAACCTTCTTTCAGACGAAAATTACAGAGTTACAGTTGGATCTAATGAAATGACAGGAGTTACCGAATTGGAGGGGCTAACAGATATTCTATCTATTTCGGAAACAACATCAGAAGGGACTCTCAATGTAGATGGCGGTAATCCTGATGTTTTAATCCTAAATAATGATTTGAGTAATGGCCCAATTCGTGGGATAGGTGGTGTCCCCGTGGCCCCACCTCAAGCAATGGGTTGGTATCAGAGGAGTAAATCGAGTCATTTCAGAAATGTTCAGCCATTTATTGACAAAGCTGCAGAGATAATCGGGATAGATCCATGGATTCTAGGTACTCATTGGTTTGTTAGTGAAGATAAATGTCTAGAAAAGGAGGTCTGTAGGCTAGAGCTCGCGGCTCAAGTAGACGACTCTCTGGATTTCTTAAGGAGAAAATACGAACAATATGGGATAGAAGGGGAGCCTGTGATTTTCGTTAAAAACGATTCTGGAACTTACGGTCTTGGAATTATTGAGGTGTCTAGTGGGGATGATTTATTGAACTTATCAAATCGTAAGATAAACAAATTGACTTATGGTAAAGGTGGTACTGAAGCAGTGGATTTTCTATTGCAAGAGGGAGTCCCAACGGTTCTGAAAATTGGTGATTCAGTAATTGAGCCTTGCACTTATGGTGCCGGAGGTAACAGTAGTGCTACATTCTACAGGGCAAATTCCAAAAAGGGACAGATGGCTAATTTAAACACGCCCTCTACCATTTTCATGACCCCTTCAGATATTGAATCTAAAGAAGGTGGTTCGAAAATCACCTCTCTAAGAAATAGTTGGCATGCTTTGGTGGCAGAATTAGCAATGTTAGCAATGGCAACTGAACTTGCAGAATTAAGTTAGAAAAATGAAATCAACGATTTTCTTCATCATTTTTGGGGGAATCATTTTCTTCATTAACATCGGTTCCCATACCCACAATCTCATAATTTGAAGGGAATAGTGCAACAATAATTCCCGCTAATAAAGCAGCAATTCCCCAATAGAACCGTTGTTGAACAATCATCATCTCAAATGAAATAACAACCAGTAGGAGTCCTCCAAGATTTGATACCCACACCAGCGTCTTGAAAGTAGAGAGAGAAACACCCTTTTGGTGCTTCGATCGATATGGGCCAAACTCGGCACCGAATCGTACTGGATCTTTCTCTTCAGTCATTTAATCACCTGTCAATCATTTTTATTGCATTGGTTGGGCAGGCTAGAACACAAAGTCTGCATCCAGTGCATTCATCGCGTAATATCTTAGCTTTCTTATTAACTTCAATGTCAAGAATTGGGGAGCGGTGTGGGACGTCATATAACTCAATGGCATCATCATCACAAACTAGCATACACTGATCACAACCTATACATTGGTCGATAATCACAAAAGCAACTACTTCAGGGCCTTCTTTCACATCGGAATAATGTTTATCTCGCATCGATTCAAGGCTATTTTTAATCCTAGCAGCTTCCATTTCGCGCCGCTTTTTTAGTTCATCTAGCCCGGTCATCTAACCACTCCTTTTGGGTTATTTGCTATCAAAGGTCCCTCTGAAAAGAAATAATCAATAGTGCCTAAAATTATCAAGCCACAGCCTCGTCCTTCACGGGATTTTTCACCGCTTCTCCAGAGTCACCATTTTTCTTTTCATCCACTTGTCGAGCAAGGAATGATACAACGTCTAATATCTCGAAGTCATGATTTGGGTCACCTTCAAATTTAAGACATTCAAAGTGAGCAACACACTTGGGACATGATGTTAGCATCATATCTGCCCCTACGTCATTCACTTCGTCAAACCTCTGTACTCTAAGGGCTCTACTATCCTCATTGCAAGACATCATGCTTGACACTCCACAACAAAGTGCATCTTCACGGTTATTTTCCATCTCAACCATATTGACTCCCTTGACGTTTTCAATTAGATTCCTTGGCTCATCGTAGATGTTCATTTGCCTACCGAGGCGACATGGGTCGTGGAATGTAACGGTCATCCCATCTTCTGCTGCAAGGTCAAGATCAAAACCGTTTTCAGTTAAGAATTCAGTAGTGTGCATTACTTTAATCCCTTCCAATTCATAATCCATTGCAAATGTTCTGAAACATTCTGCACAACTGCTAACAAGTGTATCTATTCCACTAGCCATCAACTTCTCTTTATTGAAGGCTTTCAATTTGTCAAAGACGTCTTCCCTTCCTTGCCATTTTTGGTCGTGGCCACAGCATTTCATGAAGTCTCGACCAAGGTAAGAGACATCTACACCCATTTCGTCAAAGAGAGTGAATGCTGCAGTGGTTGTGTCTCCTAAATTCATTTCTCCTTTGTTCAAATGGCTGAAAATCATATCTCGATCAATGTAGTCTACACATCCAGGATAGTAACCCACATTGGAGTTAATTGGATAGTCATCAACTGAGATAAAATCCTCATTAGATTCATCTTCAGCTTCTGCCGTCAATACTGCTTGCAGTACTGTGTGAGGGATGTTTGCTTCAGGTGGCCCCCCAACCACCAAATTCCTTCTAATATCTACATAGGAATCATAGTCAACCAGTTGTGGGCAAGCATTTGTGCAAGCAGTACAGGTTAGGCAAGAATACATTGGTACGCCATCATCTTCGTTATTCCATGTGTTGTAGATAATATTCAGTTTGTCTCCGTCATTGAACAACCTAACAGGGCAAGCATCATCGCATAAATCACAACCATAACACTTGTTCATTTCGTATTCATATCCTCGAGCCATGCTGCGGAGCAGGACATAAATCATGGCTCCAAGACCCAAGGGTGGAATGAAAAGAGAGTAGGTTAATTTCGCATCAAGGCTTTTTGGATTTTGATGATAGGTTGGGTTATCCATTACGAGTGTTTTAAGGTCAGAATTGGTTATTCCTGCCAATGCCATTTCAGTACCATTTGTTCTGTCAAGAGCCATGCCAGTATCTGGGTTGAGGATTAGTGGTTGAAATACGGATATTGCAGAAGTTGCATTTACATCGACAGATGAATTAGATGTGTCGAAAGCAGAATCTATATTCATAGTTACAGTGTATTCACCCGGGTCTATTTCGAAAGTTTTTGTAGTGCAAGTGACTCCTTCTTCAAGGTCTCCTGATAATGAGGCAATACTAGTGCCACTTGAATCGAAAACTTCCATGTTAATGCTGTGATCCCCTGCCTTTCTTACACTCGTTCTAAATGTGCAACCTAAATCCATGACCAAATTATCTTGTCCTAGGTCCTCGACTGTCAGGGAGTATGTCCCATCCATGGTTGAATCTCCCGAATAACTGAGGACTTCAGTAAATCCATTAACACCACCTGTAAGGGCACCATTTTCCGTATGTTCCTGAATATGATTATTTGAGTCAGAGAAATCTATTATTTGTGATTGAACTGGCTGGTAAATCCCCCAATTTTTCCAATGTTTGGCTGGTAATAAGCAGTAATCCCCCCTATCTTCGGCTTCTTCTCCTGAAAATTTTGAATTCTGCCATATTACGCTACCAGAACTAGCCCCGTAGGTAAGACAATTTTCTTCCATGCTACTCCACTCATGTCCTTCATCAACCATAAGCAAAGTATCAACAGGTTGGTTTCTGAGAGTTGCCAATTCATCAACATCATCCATTGCTCCAAAACCTCCGATGTCCCAAAATCCACCATCATATACAGGCCAAGAAACTACTGAGAGTAGCACTGCGATAACTAGAGACCCTAGTGCAATGTTTCTACCAACTTTAGGGGAGGTGTGAGTACCTGATGCTTTTAGTAGATACCATTTACCAATGAAATAGATTACAATCCAAATGAAAATACCAGTTAGGATCCAAGGTATTGCATTGAAGATTTCCGCAATCCATGGCTCTCTAACTCCGCAACTTAGGCCATTATGAGGGTTAAATTGGCAGAAATCAGATCTGTTATTACCATACAAAAGTAGGAAGATATTGATTGAGTAGACACTAATGAACCAAACGTGTGCTAAATAAATTACTCCGGCAGAAGCGAACCAAGGATCTTCTACACCCCTCTTGGCACGCCCACCTAAGAATGGTGGTAGTGCAAGAATTCCAACTGGGAATCCGGTAAGGAATGCTCCCCACCATCCAGCGTTCCAAGAAATCACCGGAGTGCCAAAGAAATCTCCAATGATCTGCGGTAGGGGGATATCAAATTGTGGTAGATATTCACCCCAGCGCAGATATCCATATGAAAATAGAACATACCAGTCAGGGAATACGAAGCCGGCTTGTGCGAACGGGTCAGCTGCGCTATGCAATGGTGGTGGAATCAGCCATGAATAGAAAAATAAGACCCCCAGCATAGAAAATAGGATTAATGTGTCTCTGAGTACTTCATGAGGCCAAAGTGGATGACCAACAAACGTCCTGACTCTATCTTTCTCTGCATCTTGCAAATTTTCTTTCTCACGCATATATACGTCTGCAATTCGACCGAAATTATCCATTAATCCCATTCATGACCCCCCCTTATCAATGCGGCTCCGCAATCCCTTGTACCCAAACAATAAACAGATGAATAATTATCAGAGTTGTGACAATTACAGGCAATATGAAAACATGAAGGAAATACATTCTTGTCACAGTCGCCCCGGATAATGAAGTTCCACCAAATAGCAGGATTGCCATCCAATTGCCTATGAGTGGGGTTGATTTTGCCATTGCAATTCCGATAGTTGCCGCACCAAATGCCAGTGCATCCCATGGTAGCAAGTATCCAGAGTAACCAAATATTATTGTTAACAACATCAAACCAACTCCAATTAGCCAGTTTAATTCTCTTGGGTTACGGTATGCTCCTGTAAAGTATACTCGGCACATATGGAGGAAAACAGAAGCCACCATGAAGTGAGTTCCCCAGTGGTGTATGCTGCGTATAATGTATCCAAATGGTAGTTGAGTCATTATGAATTCCATGCTGCCGTATGCAGGGGAAGGGTCGCCATCGCCACCTGGGACATAATAAATTCCAAGGACAGTTCCAGTGATAATTAGAATGATGAAAGCAAGGAAAGAAATACCTCCTAAACAGTATAATGGATACCAATACCAAATTATCCTTAGTTTGTATTTCTCAGCATGAGTAAGTGGCATTTGCCTGTGGACAGAATGGTAAGCATCTCTGCTCATTGCCCAATAATCCTGTATTCTGAATCTAGTATCAAGCCATGAAAATATCCATAGGAATAGTTTCTCGGCCATTCCCATTTTACCAACTGATTCAACAGCTCTTAGGATTTCTTTTCTGGGTATTTCTTCATTTTCTTTACGCAATGTCAAAGCTACCAAAACAGATACTATGATGATAAAAAGCCAAAGGAACCAAAATTGTAGTAGCATATTTCCCCCTCCCATTAATTGCAGTATGTATACCAGTCGAGTATCTCGACGACCCCTTCCGCTTCGAAGTCAATGGCTTCCATTATATCGTTGTTGACCACGTAAGGGACTAATGGAATTCCAACTGGGGCTGGCCCCCCTGTTCTCTTAATCCCATAATATTCGAACGAAGCACCAGTATCTTTGTTGATATTGGTATTTTTCTCAATAACTGTGGGATCAAATCTACTTGAATGGCAGATACAAAATAGTTTATTCCCACCTGAATCTAAACCACCTGGTATCCAGTTGTCTGCAGTGAAATCATTGGCCACCAGCTGCCATCCTGGTATGCAGCATAAGTGAGTACATCGAGACATTATAATGACGATGTTATCATGGATTTTAAGGACTGACCATTTGCTCTCTTCTTCAATTTCTCCACCATATCCAATTATTGCTCCTGTTTGGTCTACTCCATCCATGAATTGGAATCGGGGATTACCACTAGATGGTGGTGAATTTTTATTTTCTTCATGAGGTACATATACAACGCTAACTGGCATGCCTCCCCATACGCCTTGTGCTCCCGACATTTTTGTGGCACTTTTTGAGGCTTCCTCGACGAAATCTGACTTCTTCATAGCCTCTAGATGTTTAGAACCATACCACACATCATTTTCTTGACCTTTGGGGACCCAGTAGCTTATTGCGTTGCTACCACCATCGCCGTCTGTTGTACCCATTAGTAGGGAAGCAAATCCAATTGAACCAAAACTAGCCATAGTTATGATACCGGCAGCAGTATTGAATGAATACTGCATGAATCGACGCCTGTCAAGGCTATATTTCCCTTCCGAATCACCCTCGACAATATTTGGTGAAGGGCGAAGTCTGAACTCTCTTGCCATTTTCACACCTCGTATTTATGCCAACTATCGGGATCTTTTGGAGGGGCGAATTTACCTCTCCTATGCTTTACAATTACAAGATCCGGGGCTATCCACTTGAGATAGATAATCCCCATAATGATTAGGGTAATCATCACCATTCCTAAGTGGAATGATAGTTGTTGTTGATCCCATCCATTGAACAAACCATACATCATTGAGCCAGCCCAGTACAATGTCCAACCAAGCCCCCATAGTATGGTGAAGACAACTAGGGCTGATGTACTACTCCGGGCTAAACTTGCCCTAACTACTGTGCCGGGTTCTACTCTGTTGAAAACACCATGATCAATTGCTGCTTCGTATGTAGATTCGTCTAGTTCAACTCCTTCAAGGGCTGCGCGCGCATCTTCAACAGAGACTTCTCCACTGGCAACTTGACGAAGCATCTTAGTGACTACATCCTGCTTCATATTTGGTCACCTCTCTGTAGATTCTTCATCCTAAGGCGCAGAAGACTCGATCTTCCACTATAATGGCGGCTAAATCCGTAACGTAAGAAGAAGCCACAGAATATAATGACTGAAATTACTGCTCCAAAACCTAGTAGCCCCAGCCAATGCGCTCGGAATGGTGCCCCCATACTGTGTAAGTCCACATGCCCACTATCAGCAGCCGGGGCTTGGACATTACCATCTCCTGCGAAAATCATACGGGTATTGCCATCATCAGCTCCCTCGTGAAGGATGAATGAGAGTCTGTTGTATGCGTCAGGAGCCATTGGCGCTCCGTTTCCATCGACTGAATTTCCGGAAAGCCAGAATGATACCTCTCCACTACCTGTGGATGGTGCAGTCCAAACAACTTGCCAAAGTCGGTCTGAAACCTTTGCACCACTAGTTGTATGAGTCATTGTTTGCTCTGAACCATCATTATCTACTAGGCTATCATATCCCGTTCCCGCTCCCAAAGTTCCTGCGGAAACTAGCATTGAGAATCCGCCAGAATTTGAACCACTAGTTATTTCTGGTCCCCCAATTAGTTGAATTGTTAGGGGATAAGAAGTTCCTTCAGACCACATGAAAGGTACGCCATCAAGAATCAAAGTGACGCTATCTGAAGGAGTAATTTGGTTGTTTGAATGACAAGTGCAACCATTCTTTGCAACATCAGTATCACCTTCAGCTCTATCTCCAGTGATTCCATCAGATTCTGCAATAGTTCCGCTTGCAAGTAGCAGGGCTGAAAGCGTAATTATTAGCATCATTTTGAAGTCGTTGAGATTACTGCCCATGCTACCCTCAACCTAAGATAAAACGGCGGAATTGTCAGGGTCTAATAATCGTTTGCTGATGGCTTGGTGCTAATAAGCCGCAGTGGTCCATTTTAACCCTAGTCATTCTGTGCTCCCGTCGTTGTCTTTGAGGCAACCCAGAGAAGAGATGAAGTGTTCGAACCCCGCCCCCCATTTTGGGTGAGGCTATGGCTGACAGGGGTTGGGCTAATATCTACAATTTATCCGATGCTCAAATTCAGAATCTCGACGAGGCAGAACAGAAAATGGAAATGCATGATTTATCGGGTGCAGAAGAAATACTACTTTCTATGCTAGAAGATGACTCTGAATGTATTCCAGTATTGAGTAATCTTGGCAATTTATATGGTAAATATTTTTCAGAATTTGAGAAGGCGGTGGAGTACTATTCAAAAGTTCTTGAACTTGAACCAGATAATGCTTGGGCTAGAGACGAGCGCAGAAGGTATCAAAGATACTCTTCTTACGAATAATTAGTTTATCCAGTATTATTAACCCAAAGTATCAACGGCTGTATTAGGGGGGGTAATTTCGTGCATGATGGGACTCTACTAATTGCTGGCGTAGGTGGCCTTGGCTCCATTTGGGCAAAGAGAGCCCATGCTAACTGTAGCGAACAATGTGATCTTTTACTCGTAGACTCAGACAAATCGTCATTTGAAGATTCTAGAAACGCTCATTGTTTGCCCCTTGGTGATTCATCTGATGAGGGTTGTGCCGCTCTGCCCGAACTGGCCTCATCACATTTTTTGAAGGCGACAGCAATTATGGAGAAAATTCTAGAACCAGTTGAATTGATGATTCTACTCACCTCTTTAGGGGGGGGTGTTGGTTCCGGAGCGGCTCCCGCATTGGCTGCTCAGGCAAGACGTAAAGGTGCGCTGGTCATCACTATAGCAGCAATGCCATTTGAAGATCATCCGGTGCGCCGAGAAATTGCTTTACCAGCCTTCAAGAGATTACAAGACACATCCGATATTTGTGCCCAACTTTCACTAGATAGATTAGCTTGGCAGGCACGTACTAGGGGTGTTGATTGGAGGAATAGGCCATCATGGGTTGAAGAACTCGTTCAGGGTTTGGTACTAACTCTAGGACAAGTGGGTATCATTAATCTGGATTTGATGGATTTACGATCTATAGTGAATAGGAATGGTGGTGCCACAATGATTGTAGCAGAGGGGGACGCAAATAATCCGGAAGAAATTTTCATGAAGGCATTATCAGCCCCCTTAGCTTCATTAGACGTATTGGGTGCTAGTGGATGTTTGTTGCAATTAGAAGGTGGGAGGCAGATGACAATATATCAGATGGAGCAGGTTGCAGAGGCTTTCACTCGTGGATTAACTGACGATGCTCAAGTAATATTAGGTGCTAGGCATTCTGACGATTTAGATGGGAGGATGAGGGTAGTTGCCGTAGTAAGTGGCCTCTGACTAATCTATTAATTCTATTTCTTCGAAATCTAAATCATCCAAATCAATTTCTTTCCCATCATCATTTTGGGGTATATTTTCATTTACAACAATCTAATCATCTTCTAAATTATCAGATTTAAAAGAAGTTGATTTTTCTTCTCCTAATTGATGATCTTTTATTTTCTCAGCATGGGCTCTAAGTACAATGGGGTGCATAATTAATATTGTGATTGTTGTAACAATGTGACCAATGGCCATAGTTTTGGCTAGGTTTCCATTTCCTGATAGGCTAGTAATCATCGCTACACTTCCTGCGTATCCAAAACCGAAAGCCAAACCCCAAAATAGAGCGTTTTCTTTAGTGAAAAGTTTCCCGCCTCTACTTACATTTCTACTTGCTAGTGACCAAATAGCCAATAAGACAGTAATTACCATCAATATTAATTCTTCAATAATCATCGTAATTGGTGATGGCTCATCAATCAATCTCCTCCACGCACTTGAAATGTGCCATGTAACGAAAACTTGTGATATTACGCTCCATCTAGTTGCAAATCTGACTCCGCCATTAGTTGAGGCTATTTCATTTAATGTAGATTTAATCAAATAAATAACAATAATTTGAATTATTAATGAAACAAATACAAATCCAACCCAATTTAAATTTTCAATCAATCCACCTTCAAATCCGGAACTGAATCCAAATCCAATAAATATTGAAATTGAGCTAACAATAATTAATTGCCAAAATACAACTACGTAAAAACCACCATTTCTTTCTTTCGAATCCAAAGTACTTTTTCCATTTGACAACCAGGATGAAATACTACTTTTGAAAGATGTTCCCTGGCCTATTGACCAGATTAGAAATAGAGATGCAAGTCCAAGCGGCAACCAAGTTTGGAAATTTTCATTATTGCTCTGAATAAGAAAAAAACAAGAAGCTATAATTGAACTAAAAAATATAGGTACCATCCATGACCTAATTGATCTCAATATCAAGGATTTGAACCATGAATCTGAAGAAATTCCATCTACTCTAATTAGTCCGTGAATCACCTCCGATCTAGAAGAAAAAGCAGTAATTGCGTATCCTATTGATAGGGAAATAAATCCAATTGCAGCGAATTTTACACTTGAATCAGATATCTGCGCAAATGAATATAGGGCAGTTGAAAGAATGACTAGAAGAATCACGTGTGGTAGCGTTTTCAAGTCAACCAATGTAGCTAATAGATCACCTAAACCAAATTTTATTTCATCATAAATATCTTCTAAATCTTCTTTATTTTGTTTTTCAATATTGCCTTCTGGGCTACCTTTACTTTCACTATTTGATGCGCCCACAGGGCCTCCAAACGCCCACTCTTGTTAAGGGCGATGCACCTACGCGTGCCGTGGCGAAGATTCGAAAGGCGGCTCGTGGAAAGCGGCGTTGGGTTGGATTGAGTGTTGATGACTCTATAACTAATCGAGAAGAATTGGAATCAATTATTTCCCAAATTAAGTGTTTGGGGGGCGATTGTCGTCTATATGATTATAATAATCAGAAGGCAATCATTCGTCTATCACTTAAGCAATATGAAATTGCTAGGACTATACTTGAGGGCGGGGTAAGTGGCCTAAATTCAATTACAAGTTCTGGGAAAATCAGATTGGTAAGGGAAAGATTGGGTTTGGAAAAAAGAAAATGGAAAAGATAGATTTTGTTCAATCATGCTTTGCAGCCCATGAATCTTCTACTGAAAGAGCTTTGTTCTTTAGAGGAATAATTTTCCTATATACTTTGGAAGGTGTTTGAATAACACCATCAACAGTTAGCAATTGAGCCAACTGGATTCCAAAATGTTCTTCATTCTCTATCAACAAATCTTGTATTACGTTCCAATCATCATCTGCTAAACCAACGAACTCTGCACCATTCAATTGTGAGGATGAAAGTATGTGGTGCGGGTCTCTGACATAGATGGCTCCTCCACTTGAAAGACTAAACAAGTTGCCCCCAGGGTAAGGTGTATCCAAATCTTTAATCTCGCCAGCCGAATCAAATTCTATTCCATTAATTATTACAAATCCCCCTCCTTCCAAGGGGTCACCGGCCATGAATGATTCAGCAAGGTAGTCAAGTGCAGTGCCGTTAATGACAAGTTTTGGTGTTCCAACAGAGTTGATCATTGGCCTTCCTGCAGCATTTCCTTGGACAAACAACCTCCCGCCCTTGGCTCCATAACCGTAGCATTGTCCAACATCCCCATGTACAACTATTGTCCCCATCTTATGAATCTGGGCAACTTGATCTTGAGCATTTCCATGCATATGGATTGTCATCCCGTCGTTACCGCTTCCAAGATAATCTCCAACACTTCCAAACACATCTATTTTGACATCCCCGGTTTCCATTCCAAATCCATTCCCTATGAATCGATGTCCATGACAATGAGTTACACAAAAGTTTCTCCAGCCTGCCAAATGTAGAGAAACCAATTCTCTAGCCAGTGATTCAGTTCCTTCTATGGGGTAAGGTCTAGCATCTACAACAATAGTTTGCTCAGAGTTATCCATTTCCGGGATATGTCCTGGAACTTTTTGCCCCATATATTGGTTACAAGGTTTGGTACTTGCATGATTTAGGATTTCCATTATGGAATCTTCCACACAATCAAGCCATCTACTAGTGCGCAAATTTCCAGTTTCATATTTTCTATTTAGAAGTAAACACAGAAGTTCAATAGAATCTTTGCGTGATTTTTCACTGGCAAATCCTCCAATTTCAGAAAGTAATGCACGGGCGGCAGGCCAGTCAAATTGTTGGAAATGAATTACTATTTCACCAAATATTGATTGAGGTGACCAATTTTCAGGCCACTCAAAGCCGGAAGTCATGGCAGCAGGTTCGATTTGGTAATCGCCTGTGGGGTGAGTATCTACTAACTCCCCAAATTTATTTTTCATTATTAATTCATGATCCGCGCTATCTTTTGGAATTATATCGAATATGAAGGAACCACCATCAGTATATGATCCCCCTCTAGCATTCCAATATTTGTCACATCTTCTCCAAAATCTCTTGTCATCCGAAGAAAGACTTTCCAATACGGCATCAATGACTTGTTTTTCAGAACCACAAAATGCAATTGCTACTTCCCCTCTTTGGAATGAGAATACTTGGGGTCTAAGCATGCTAGTGTCTGTGATACCAATCAATTGATGAGTTTCTCCATTTGCTTTTGCTATGATAAAGAACCAAGGTCCATCAGGGGAGCCATGAATGTGAGTTTTCTGAATTGCTTCATAGATTTCCTGCTTCTCGTCAGTAAGCATTACAAAATCAAGCTCCCCTGTTGGAGCAAGACTCTCAATAACATATTCCATTGGATATCCATAAACTCTGGAGTGAAGATCGAATCCTAGGGCGGCAACCTCAGTGTCTGTAAAGAAAAGTGGCTCCATGCCTCTTTGACCTAGATAATCTTTCACAGATTCATAATTGGAAAAATCTCCATTGTGAACTAGTGCTACGTCAATCCCTTGTCCAAAGGGGTGGGCTCCACCCGGGTGGGTTACTCTTCCACGAGTGGGGTATCTATGATGTCCAATCCAAACATGTGCAGTCACATCATCCAATCTATAGTATCTAATTACATCTTCAGCATACCCAACTATCTTCAGAATGATCATATTTTGACCATGGCTTAGTACGAATGCATCAGCCCTCTGGTTTTTTGCATAATATTCGACATTCAGTTTGTGTGTATTCTGGAAAAGCATCTCATCCCACATAGCCTTCTTATCTGAGAAGTCTTCTTCTTCCAAATTCCCCTCTTTCAAGAATTTCTGGACCGAAGATGGTTTTGGCCTAATGAAATAACAAACTACATCAGGTGGCTTCACTTCCAAATTTGGTAATTCTTTCCAATTTTCAATCATCGGAACTTCATGAATATGATCAATTTCGTAATCACTTCTGATGAATTCATTTTCTACATCTTTACGAACTGATGAATCTAAGTAAGCAACTGCATACAAATAATTATTTTTTAGTATATTTTTGCTAACTCCAAACTGTTCATGGTCGAGTCCGACCATTGCAACTCCTCCGCCCTTGCCATTCCCTCGATTACGCATTTGTTCTAGAGATTTGAATAAATGTCTGCCTGCAACTGGTATTTCACAGGCTAATCCAACTACTCCACACCCTCCTTCTGCAGCATCATCTTCATTCAATTCGATTTTAGGTAAGCGACTATTCATTATCCTTCGGGAATTCAATAATGCGTCTTGGTTTGACATTTTATTCACTCCCTATATATTTCAATAAATCAGTACGGCCTACTAATTCCTTAACATGATTCAATCCAAGTTTTCTTAGTATCTCGCGCAATCTCCACTGTACTGCAGTGTAGTAATTGTCTAGTCTTTTTACCGCCCATTCTAACTGAATCCATTCTTGTAATTCGATGTCTGTTGTAGTTAGTCCCCAGGGGCACCCTCTTCCAGAGGGGCCTCCCTCGCAATTTGAACATCTAGTACACCCCATCGCGACCAAATCGCTGGTTCCTAAAACAGTCCCATCAGCTCCAAGAGCAATTGCCTTTGCAATATCATCAGGGGTTCTAATTCCACCACTTGCGATCAATGTGACTTTTTCTCTAATTCCTTCTTTGATTAGGAATTTGTGAACTTTAGGAATTGCTAACTCAATAGGCATCGCGATATTTTTCTTTGCAATTTCAGGAGCAGCACCTGTGCCACCAAATCCTCCATCTAGATGTATGATGTGTGCTCCAGCATAATGCGAACCAACTGCTACCATATCAACATCGTGAGGTGTCGAAACTTTAACAGAAATCAAAGCATCAGGATTGATTGTCTGAATCCAATCAATATGTTTGGAATGGTCTTCGACAGAGTAAGTTGAATGGAATGGGAAGGGGCTGAAAAGACTGACGAAAGGAACGCTCCCCCTCATTTTCGCGACTTCTTCTCCGGCCTTACTTGCAAGAAGGTGCCCCCCAAGTCCTGGCTTTGCACCCTGTGCGTACTTGAATTCTACAATTGGTGCAGCCTGAATCGATCTTTCCTCAACTCCAAAATAACCTGTTGCTACTTGAGTTATCACATGATCTTTTAATTCGTACAATTCCTCAGGGTAACCACCTTCTCCTGTAGACATGTATGTTTCCCATTTCTTAGCATTTTGAGCTCTTGCTAGCATAACATTGACTGAAACAGAACCATATGACATTCCACCTCCATAAATGGGTATTGGTGGTGATAATTTTGCCCTTTCATCCCCCCTTCTATTTAGTGATAAACTTGTATCAATTTCTTCATGTTCCAACCATTGGTTTTCTTCAAGAAATTTAAATTCAAGTTTATCAAAACCACCATCACTATCTCCAGTTTTATAGTTCATGTCATCCGGTAACTTTCCGGTTGCACTCATATACCATGTTGAAAGAATCAATTCATCTGTCCAGCGTGCATCACCAAGTGCGGGTGGCATTTCAAAATCGCCAAATGCATGTGCATCCATTCCATCATGCATGAGGTGTGTTGTCTTCTGAATTAGTGTTTCACTGGGCTTTACAGGTTTCTTACTAATTGCCATTATTTGCCACCTCCGGTAAAGCCTTCAATTTCAGCAAATGCTTCTTCTTCTAATCGGGAACACCACATGGCTCTTCCAACTTCTCCTCTGAGTCTTCGAACTTCTCTAATTCCCATTGCCCCAAGTATTTCAAGCATCTGATCTCTCCAAGAACATGATAGATTAACCAACCTTTGAGTAGCCCAATCATCTTTGAATTTACGTGGCATTTTTGCATTATATTCGTCCCTATCAGATAGGTCGCCACTCAGCCTAGATTGAATCGCAACAAGCAGGGGTAGGTCCAAGCAAACAGCATCTAGCCCGCAGATAATTGCTTTTGGCAAATGATCAGCAGCAACAACTCCACCGCTGTTTAGCAACGTAATTTTATCTCTCATACCTAATTCAATAAGCATATTATGGGCCTCCAAAAGGATGTCCATTATGAATCGCCCACCATCACCTAATCCATGGTTGTCCGCGACGAAATGGACTACCGAAACTCCCACGTTAACCATCTCTACAAACTGTTGTTGCCAACCAGTTGTTAATGGTAGCCTGACCCCTATTATCAAGTCAGGCGCATTTTCTCTATATGTTGTAAAAACTTCATGATCCCAATTTTCTAATTCCACCATTCTAGTTCCAGATTGGAATTCATCTAGACTAATTGAGGAATCCAACGGGATAATGGGTACGACAGATTTTCCTATCAGATTATTAGACAAAACTATTCTAGCGGGCAACATTGCAAGCGTATCAATCTCATCTGCTGCATTTTTCCAAATTTTCGCCAATCTTGGGGTCATTATATGGTCGGGGGGTGAATCAAAAATAAATGGGACTTGGATAGAAATCATTTTTGGACCTTGACTAACAAGTTTTCCATCATTATCAAATTTAAGACTCATTGGCTTTGAGCCAATATCGACTACGGTACTAATCAACTCTCTTCCATGGATGCCATCTCTACTGGGTCGAACAATCTCGGACATGTCAGTGAACATTTCGTCCCAGCCCGGGCCTCCAAAACGACCACGATACCCTTGCCCTCTTACGGGTACAGTGCCTTTACGAGCTTCCTCATCTATTGTAGAGATAATTTTTGAATTTAGATACGAATCTCCAAGTTCCACTCTTGCAGGGTTGTGTTCTACCTTGACAAAGTCTGGGTGCTGAACAGTACACCTTAGGCAACCCACGCAGAGTTCAGGACGAGGTGAGAATCCCCCTACTGGGCCTGAGAAAACTCCGTATGTGCATGGTCTTGAAAAGATTACATCCCACTTCCCCCAGTATTGAAAAACCTCTTTTGCAATTAGTTTAGCAAGGCCTATTTTGCCTACTTTTACAATGAACCTATTTGGCAGAGCTTGTCGATCAACCGTTTCTTTTGCATCGATGTGATATCGATGGTAACTATCAGCCCTCTCTCTTGACAACTTGGCAAATTCAGCCATTGTCATCTTTGAACGATGTTCTACTTTCCCACTCATGCCCTCAATCTCCTTGGTTTTGTTCAGCAGTTGCATTCACCGACCCCCGCAGAGAGGGTTGCTAGCGCGACTCGCCTTTAATGGTTGAGACAAAGCCGTTCAATACTATGGATTATCAGTGTTCATTCGAACATCATGTTGAAAAAATATTATACATTTGTTCATATTTGCTCGGTTACAATAAATAATGTGACAATATGGAATTTCTGATTCTAGTAATAATTGCTTTTTTTGATAAATTGAACAAGGGCGATATTCATGATGTGAAGTCTATTCCGGAGTACATGGCGGG
>CAYNXD010000020.1:0-14513 GCA_964401115.1 uncultured Candidatus Poseidoniales archaeon
GGATGGGTATTGTACACTCGCCTAGTGGGGGATAATGGTTCAATGACTACGCCTATTGAGAGATATGTCAATGTCGACAATGTTCCATCTGCATCAGATCTAGAACCAATAGGCAATTTGTTAGTATTAGAAAATGGGATAGAAGTCGAGGACGCTTATGTTAACTCTTTCTTGGATGTAAAGATTACAATACGTAATAGTGGAGACGCACATGCTAGGAATTTCGATGTCACTTTGTTAGAGGATGGTTCTCAAGTTGCCTCCTCCACAATCAGCAAACTAGACTCTACTAGGTCACTTGAAGTAACGTTAGGATATCACCCAACCGTGGCCTCCTCACATGACTTGGAGATTAAGATTGATTTGAGCAATGCAGAACCAGAATCTAGGGAAGACAATAACGTTGTACTACGTACTTTTACTATCAATAATCGACCCCCTGGTGTAGATCTTGCTTTACGTGAGGGTGCTGCAAGGACGAATCCCCCAGTTGCAAATCCCAATGGCGATATTACATTGAATATGAGGGTTGAGAATCTTGGCGCAGACTCATCCTCTGGTGCTACTTTGAATATTGAGATTTGGAATAACTTGGGATGGGAGGCTCTAGAGAATGATCGAAGCCTAAATATTGTTCCTGGTGCCGGATATCTAGACGTTCCTTACACAATTCGTGAAGGTGTGTTGGATGTGGGTGTGACCAAATTACGTGCTTCAGTCTCAATCGATAGTGGGGTAGATTTGAATTTAGATAATAACCAATTTGAATTTTCTCTTCTTGTAGATGAAGCACAATTGCAAGGTGCGAGGAGCCTAGATTTACCAGAAGGTCACGATGTTCTAGGTTTCTTCGGTGTGTCCGGTGAGAATTTGCTTTTCACTGGTGAAGGCTCATCTCTCTGGATTCATCGAATCAACTCACAGTATGATATCATTACTTGTCTTGAGTTGGAGGATGATTGGGCTGGTGAATTTTCTCTCGCTATAGGGGAATCTAACAACGCATATACCAGTTGGACACGGAGATACACCGATCAGTACGGAGTTACACTCTCTACACTTTCATTCGCGGCGGTTGATCTATCATGTACTAGGACCGAACCAATTGATTTGATGTCCCCACTAATGTTGGCAGAAGGAACGTACTGGGGTATTGATTTGGATGTGAGAGATGGCGAGGCGTTAATTGCCGGTTATCATAGAGATTTATTCACAAGCGGTACATATGATGACATAACTTCTATATTCCTCCTAGCCGCTAAATCACCACTTGATTCTGAATCTTGGAATCTTACAAATGAAATCATTGTAAATCTAAATCCACCAATTGGCCAAATTGGTTCAGTACAAGTCGCCCGTGGTGCAGATTTAGTTCACCTACTTTATCAAGCGACTAGAGATGATGAAACTGGGATTGAGAGAGTTGGTACATTTTACGCCCATGGTAGAACTGGTAATGAAAACTGGTCATTCAGAGTAATTGTTGGTGATGAGACCTCACTCACGGAATTAGCAATATTATCTGATTCCGAAGACAATGATATTGTTTTGATGGCATGGCGTCAAGGGCAGGGGCATGAATCCGAACTAGTAGTCACAAGAGGTGACAGTGGCATGCAGAATAAAGTGGTTGAAAATATCTCTGCACCAGGAATGATGAGTTTGAAATTCATCAAGACAGATAGAGGTGTCCAAATTTTCCATGATTCTGTTGGTCCATCTGGAAGGCAGATAGTATATTCACTAGCTACTTCCGATGAAACGATACTAGGAACTCCAATTTATGAGGGGGAGCTAACAGTTGCTGGAAGGAGTATTAGGACTGGTGAGACTCACATCTTCTATCACTCACCAACTGGGGATTGGAGAGCTAGAATGCTAATTGATGATAGTGAAATTGAGCCATCTAGAAACAGTATTTTTGAGAATCTAAGATTATGGTCTGGTCTGGATGAACAAACCTTTGATCTTGCTTGGAGGATTGTTGCAGTAGCGTGCGCAGTTGGCTGTTTGTTGATGTTCCTAGCTTCAGCAGGAATCGCTACACATCGTCGCAGGAAGGGTCCTAGACTTACTGTGGAGGTAGAGCATGATGACGAAGTAATTGATATTGATGAAGACCGTATATCAGTTATTGATGAAGATGATGTAGAAATGGTAACTGCCGAAGAAGATCTAGATTCGGACGATGAGATCGTTTCTGATACAGAGGAAACATCATCTGAAGAGGATGAAGATTCCAGTAGTAAGCGCAGACGCCGCAGAAAGGCCCGACAGAAGGCTGTAGAGTCTAATCAAGAAGAATTACCTACTCCCGTAGAGGATTTGTCAGACGAATTACCTCCTCCGCCCTCACCGATGGAGTTAGGAACACTTCCCCCGCCGCCGGGTAGGGACGTAACCTGTGATTGTGGTGCAATTTTCGGAGTGAAGAGTCTAGATTTGAAATACGTAAAGTGCCCAGTTTGCAATGATAGAGTTGATTTATGAGGTTTTACAATGTGTGGTATTTTTGGTTATATTGGTAACAAAAACGCGCCTAGTTTGCTCCTAAATGGTCTTAGGAAATTGGAGTATCGTGGATATGATTCTGCTGGCATTGCAATCTTGAATTCAGAGATTAGCATTAGCAAATGCATTGGCAGAGTTTCTGATTTGGAAAAGATAGTTCCATCCGATATGGTTGGCAAATGTGGTATCGCACACACTCGCTGGGCGACTCATGGTGCGGTCACAGATGAGAATGCACACCCGCATCTATCAGAAGATGGTAGCATTGCTATTATTCACAACGGCATAATTGAGAACCATCGTGCTCTAAGGAACTGGCTAGTTGCTGAAGGCGTAATTTTGCGTTCAGAAACAGATTCCGAGGTACTTGCTCATTTAATTCACCGTGCAAGAGGAGATGGCCTTTCTCCATTAAATTCTGTTAAGCGAGCCCTCAAACAGGTCCGTGGAACTTGGGGGCTCTGCGTTCTATTTGCTAACGAAGAAGTCATAGTATGTGCCCGCAATGGTTCCCCTCTTTGGGTTGGATTGGGTGACGGAGAAGCATTTGTTGCTAGCGATTCACATGTTTTGACAACTCACACAAGGGATGCTGTTCATTTGGAAGACGGTGATTTAGCGGTATTAACTGCTGGGGAGGTGAAGACCAGTAGAATTGGAAGTGGCCTATCTGATCCCACAATCATTACCATCGATGAGAGTTGGGGGGAAGCTGAATTGGGTGATTTCCCCCACTTTATGCTAAAAGAAATTCACGAGCAACCTGAATCGTTGAGACAATGTATTTCTGGGCGAACACTGCTGAAAAATGGAAATGGGAAACTAGGTGGAATTGACCTTTCACCTAAACAATTGCTCAACATACCCCATATTCGTTTAATCGGGTGTGGGACGGCACTACATGCTTGTCAAGTTGGTAGATTAGCGATTGAAGAATTAGCTAGGGTTCCAACCCAATCCCATGTTGCTAGTGAGTTCAAGTACAACAATCCAGTTATTTCACCAAACGCTCTATATTTCGCGGTAAGTCAGAGTGGTGAGACTGCAGATACCTTAGCAGCTGTCAAAGAAATACAACTCAAAGGTGGTCGAGTAATGGGAATAGTCAATGTGGTAGGGTCATCAATTGCACGCCAGTGTGGCCGTGGAATTTACATCCATTCTGGTCCTGAACAAGCGGTTGCATCGACTAAAGCGTTCAGTAATATGGTGGCTTCACTTGCAATTTTCAGTATTCAATTAGGGCGCGCTCGTAATCTCTCAATTGATGCTGGTAAATCTGCAGTTAGGGCTCTAAATAAGATTCCAAAACAGGTTGAAAATTATTTGGCTAATCAAGGTCCAATAAGTGAAGCAGTGGAGGCAGTAAAAACCGCCAATCATGTGTTATTCCTTGGCCGGGGACCTTCAGCACCAGTCGCAAGAGAAGGTGCTTTGAAATTGATGGAGGTGGCTTATATTCCCTGTCTTGCATACCCTGCAGGAGAGATGAAGCATGGTCCAATTGCCCTTCTTGAAAAAGACAGCCCCGTAGTAGTGATTTGCCCGAATGACAAATTTAGAGAAAAGACATTATCCAATGTTCAAGAGTGTAAGGCAAGAGGTGCAAAAATAATTCTAATTCATGAAGAAGGCGATGACGAAGCAGCTGGCGAGGCGGATATTGCTATTGCAGTTCCAAAGACTCACAACATGCTCTCCCCATTACTAACAGTAATTCCATTACAATTGTTAGCATACCATACGGCAGTTGATCTTGGCTGTGATGTTGACAAACCAAGAAATCTAGCTAAGTCAGTGACCGTTGAATGATTACTACCACTAATTCAATCAATTCTGAATTTACAGATGGATGAATCCCATCTATAAGGCCTATATCCTAGAATATGATCGGTATGTCTCATCTTAACAACTGAAACCTTTCGCTGAATAAAATCATCACTGCGTTCCATAGTTAGGTGAATAACACCATCAGAAAGATAATCCTCAATTCCGAATTCTCCGTACTGGTTCTTTGCTTCACCCATCATTTCACAGATGACAATACCAGTGAGTCCCATCCGGCGAATCGCCTCAAAGAATCTAAAAATCTCGTCTCTGGGATTTTCCATTTTTGTTAGAGTAAAGAATGCTCCTAAACTATCGAAAACAACAACTTCGAATCCAATACTATCTCGGTAGTTTGCCAATTGCTTGATGAGTTGCCCCATCCAATCAACACTGTCAGTCATTCCTTTTGAGTCGAGTTGTACTCTCAAATCTGCTAAGTCGATAATAGCAATCCTGCTGCGCACTCGTGGATCTTGGACATCCATGCCCATTCCTGCCATATGGCTTCCCAAGCTATCCTTGCCCTGCTCTAGCGTAACATAGATTCCAGAAGTTTTTCCTTCTTGAACTGCGTTGTATAGCATTGAGAATCCAAGGCTTGATTTCATTGAACCAGAAACTCCTGCAAGCAGAACAATATGTCCCTTCGGAATACCCCCTTGCATCTTCTCATCTAATCCGGTAATATAGGTTGGAATACGTTCTTTTGCTCCCGTCACTATCTCTCCCCCGTTACTCCCACATAGGTCCGCATGATAAACGCGCTCCCCCTCCCGTGTGGTTGATGACGGTCAAAAAGGTGCATCTAGCATCTGCATCTGCACGTCGTTTTGAGATGCTAAATGAGGTACTTGATGGCCTAAAAGTGGAGTTTTCTGCTAGTCCTCTAGTCAGTTCAGAGGATATTCCGCCAACTGGTATGAATGTGGCTGGTCAGGTAGAAAAAATACTGGAATCTAAAATCAATTCAGCAATCGCTGAGTTCTCACTTCAATTAGAATCTGAAAATCAAATTCCGGATATTATTTTGGTTGCTGATACCCTTGTTGAAGACCCAGATGATATCAACATTTCATTGGGGCAACCAGTTGATAGAAATGGGGCTGCGGCTATGTTGTTACAACTAAGTGGTCGCCGACACAACGTTTGGTCGGGGACTGCACTACTATGTCGCAAGGGATCTACTTGGGTTGTGGAATCCAATGTCGAGTTTGCTACAGTTGAAATCAATGATTTATCGCTCGAATCCCTTTCATTATTACTAGATTCCAATAGTTGGATTGGAAAGGCGGGTGCTTACGATTTGGCAGGGGCTATGGGTGAGCACGGACGATTGATTTCTGGAAAAGAGGAATGCGTTCTTGGTTTTGCTCCAACTATTATCGCTAATTTAATCAAATTACTATAGGAATAATTTCATTCCTCTTCAGATGAATTATCTTCAGGTAGTTTCAATTTCACAATAATGGCCGCTAATAATGCTACAATTCCTGAAACAATACAAGCACCAACCATTCCTTCGATAAATGATTCACGGGCAGACGCAATCAACAATGCGCCATCCTGGTTGCCTAGTTCAAGCATTTTCTGACCAATGGTAATTGCTGCTGGAAATGATTCCTGAATCACATGAGATTGGCTAGAAGCAGACGCTGGAATAGATATCGAGGATTGATAAATTTCGTTTAGAACGCTCCCTCCAATTGCAATCCCAAGAGCGCCCCCTACTTCTCTGCTAGCATCATTGGTTGCACTACCAACGCCTGCTTTGGATTCTGGAATAGCGTCCATTACAGCGGTTGTTGATGGTGCCATTGTCAAACCCATTCCAAGACCAAGGAGGAAAAATGTAGCTGCAATTTGAATATAACTAGTGTCAATGTTAACTTGCGTAAATAGGAACAATCCAGACGATACCAAGCACAAACCAAATGCAATTACGTTCTTGCGTCCAAACTTTGAGACCAACCTATCACTATTTGCAGCAGCAGGCATCAAACCCATTGGTAGTGGGAAAAATCTGATTGCTGCAGAAAAAGGAGAATGTCCTCGGACTAATTGGAAATGTAACATTTGCATGAACATGAACGAGAACATTACAAAGAACGCCATTGCAATAGCAATTAGACCAATTGAGAACTTTGGATTTTTGAAGAAATCTAGTGGCAAAAGGGGGTACTGTGTTTTTTGTTGCCAATAAACAAATAATAATCCAGACAAAAAGCTAATCGAGAAAGCCATCAAAATCTCTGAATCAGTCCAACCTTTACTAGGTCCCTCTATAATACCGTAGAGAAGAGAACCCAAAGCACCGACTGAAAGTAGGGCTCCAACAATATCGAGAGGTCTTTCTTCCTCATCTTTTGATCGAGGTACAATTATTGCTCCAGCAATCAATGCTAGGATGATAATTGGGACGTTAATTAAGAAAACCATCTCCCAATTGTAAGCCTCTACAGCCCAGCCACCAACTAGTAGCCCAATTGGTGCCCCCACTCCAGCCATTGCTGCCCAAATTCCGATAGCTTTCCCTCTTTCATCAGGAGGAAATACAACCAAAACCACTGATAATGTAGATGGCATTACCAATGCTGCACCTAGCCCCATAAATGCTCGAGCGATTATCACATCAGTTGATGAATCTGCATAAAAAGCAGCCCAAGCGCAAGCAGTTCCAACGATTAAGAGTCCAATTTGAAGAGCACCCTTTCTTCCAAATCTATCACCCAAGGCACCCATTACGAGTAGAGTTCCGCCGAATACTAGAGCGTATGCATCCATAATCCATTGTAATTCAGTATTGTCTGCTCCAAGATCAGTGGAAAGTTCTGGTAAGGCCACATTCAATGTTACATTATTGAGCATGACAATGATTAGACTAAGGCTCATAACTCCTAGAACAATCCAACGATTGGAGGGATATTGGGAATCATTGTCCGCCATAATTTATCCCCTTTGTATGGAGTATATTATCTTGAGAGTTTCAATAATATGGTCACAAAGGTTACTCGGCCAACATCCATTCCCAACAGCGATGCATTCCTTCTTCAATCCCTACTGTTGCCTGCCATCCTAGAGCAGCCTCTGCGGCTGAAGTGTCAGGAACACGTCGAGGTGTGTCACCGGGGTGTCCATCTCCTGATGTAATCCCACTAATTGAACCTGAAACTTTCAATGCTATTTCTGCAAGTTCTCTAATTGAGACTTCTTCTTGAGATCCAATATTGAATGAGGTACCTTTCAGGGATCTGCCATCGACTCCTTCATCTAATTCTCCTAGTGCAACAATCCCGTCAATCAAATCTGAATACCAGGTAAAACAACGGGTTTGTTCTCCATCTCCATGTAAAGTGATATCTTTCTCTTCATGACATTGTTGTAGGAATATGGATGATACCTGGCCATGTTCTCCCCCTTTTAGTCGGGGGCCGTATCCATTGAATGGCCTTACAATTCTACCATCAAGTCCTCTCTCTCTTACTGCATATTGGACTAAGATTTCTCCAAGATATTTGCTTGCTCCGTATGAATGCCTAAGGTGGCTGTGTGGGCTAGGACAAATCCCCTCGGCATGTTCTTCTAGAGGCATTACATTCTGAATTCCATATGCTTCCGGGCTGCTGGTGAAAACAAGACGTGCTCCCCTCTCGCTAGCAAATTTTACTACTGTATCAGTAGTTCTCAGATTTACACTTATTACAAGATCAGGTCTCTCATTGAAATAACGTGTTCCATTGATTGCTGCTAGATGATAAACGACATCTACACCATTCAATTTTTCTTCTGCTTTCTCCATTTTTGCTATATCCGCACAATCCCCTAGGACGAAGTGAAAATCTGGCATTCCTTTGCAATCTTCCATGTTTGCCTTACGGCCACGGAACAAATCATCGACCACACATACATCATGACCACGTGCTAGTAATGATTCACAAAGGTGACTTCCAAGAAAGCCGGCACCACCTGTCACGATGCATCGCATGGCTTCCGGAGAGGGGGGTAACGTATTGCATTATAGTCGCACAAGTTCATGAAGTACCTAGTATCAGCGTAACTTGATGGAGGATAATTTTGGCGAGTGTCCGGTTTGTGGCGAGAGCAAACCTCTAGAGAAATGGCATAGGCCATTGCCATACGAAGATAGACTTCTGACAAAGGCATGTACAGAGTGCTATATTCAGAAAATCTGGCCATTCAATGACATTACTGATGATGATTGATTCATTCATCGGCCCTTTGAATTACTTTTACCTGAACGGTTCCTTCGATTAGTGACATCTCTATTTCATCGCCATTATTGATAGCAAGGCAGGGGTCTGCATCAAAGCCGTATGAATATGGGACATCGAGTAAAGAAGCTGCAGGAAGGGTAAGTGGGCACACATCTCGATTTATGATTCCCTTAGGCCCTTTACCAGTGTAAATCAGACCCATTAGTACGAAAGGTGCAACTGTCGACCCAGAACCTTTGGGATAAATCAGGATGGTGTCTTCAATAGCATGTCCGTCAAGAGGATGTCCAGGTTCTTCAATCACGCCACTATCTCTATTGACATATCCAAGATATGTGATTGGCACGTCAGTTACCATCGCCCTTCCTTGAATTTTCCATTCAGTTTGACTTGGTAGATTCTTTCCAGTTAATTCGGTCTCCCCTGTTTGATGAGTCTTGGATGTGGTATGAGGTTCCTTAGCACGTGATTCCAAAGTTGGACGTGGTCCTGTAAACATGTCGGGATTGAAGGCGGCAGCCACACAGGTTTCGATTGTGGCTACCGATGTTGGCATTCGGTTGAGTCCGCTTGTCAGATAATGTTCTGCTTTCAGAGAGTTTGTCAATAGATGGTTGTACTTGCTACGATTGTATGGTGTCACTTCTGGACAGGTGTCCTTTAGAACGAGTGCGCCTGCATTTTCCAATAATTCGATAGAGCCATCTGCATCTGCAAGTTCATGGCTGTGCTCGCTTGTGAAGACCCATAATCGTTGATTTGGTATTCTTTTTCCCAATTCCATGTGAGTTCGGACGGCTGCTGCAGTTGTTCGAATCTCACCCAATGAAGCTTGGGGGCAACCAACTACTATCAGATCTACTTCACCATTTGGAGCAAGTTCTGCATAACGCTCTGCTAAGTCTGATTCAGTGAAGGTTAGTTCCCCTTCGTAGTCTGATTTTGGTGCTTGCTCAGTATGTCCATCTGCCCACAGAAGTGGTGACCCGTAGTTGGCAGCAGCGGAAGTTAGAGCCTTCTTCATCTCAAAAGATGCCCATGTTGGAAGGCCGATTATGTGGGGCATTGGCCCCCATGGTAAATCCCAATCAGAACGAACCTGTTTTCCAATCCAATCCCCTAGAATACTCCAGTCAGTTATGTCATCCATTTCTGCCTCTACTTTTACCAAAATGTTTGGTCGGCGATTTTCCTCAATATGGAGGCCCCACCTTGGCGCCCATCCTGTAAGTGCAGTTGCTAGCGCAGAAAGTCCAGATTCTCGATTAGTAATGAGGCCTGTATAGGAGTTTGAGAAACATACAGCGTTGGATTCCGCCCAAGTCCCAATCCCCTCCATTTCCATATCCCTCTCATAAGGCGTACAAGAAAGGGTAGGCGATATTCCAAGATTTTCGTAGGCAAGAATAATTTCAAATTGTATTTTCAAGAAATCCTCGTAATCAATCCCCATCTCATTGAACTTATTTCGGTCACACCCGGCAGAATTGAGTGTCGTAGGAATTGCAATTTTTCCATTTTCATCACCGGAAAGATCTGCAAGAAACCTTCTCAAACCATGTCCACCGGTGATTACAGAAACTCCACTAACATGAGCATGGGAGCATTGTATGAAATCAGTTGCACCTGCTGAAGCAGCTAAATCTACTACCAAACGAGCGGCTTTCTGTTTAGTTGGTCCAGAGTTGCCTGCTAGCATCTCGGCAAGCGCATTGGGTATGGCCATTGATGTTAGGCAAATGGCATTGCCACATCAACTTGCGCATCGTTTTCTCTTCACTCCACTATTATCAAGAGTGATGACTGCATGGCAGATAAGAGGGGTTGAAATGGCTCGTGAATTTGTAAATATTGCAGGTTACCGTTTCATCTCAATTCCTGATAGAGTCGAGATGCGCTGGCCTCTACGAGATTTCTGTGTAGAATTGGGAATGAAAGGAACAATTTTGCTTAGTGAGGAAGGAATCAACTTTTTCGTATCAGGTACTCAACAATCTATACATCAATTTCTTTCCCATCTTGACGAGGATGAAAGGTTTAGGGCAATCCCTCTAAAAATTAGTTATTCTGACAACCAACCATTCAAACGAATGTTGGTGCGAATAAAGAAAGAGATAATTTCAATGGGGAATGAAGAAGTGAAGCCAGAAATCTTCACTGCCCCGTCTCTTTCTCCAAAGGAGTTCAAATCATGGCTTGATGAAGGCAAAGAAGTCATTGTGCTTGATACAAGGAATGATTACGAGATGAGATTGGGGAAATTTGAGAACGCTGTAGATGTTGGAATTAAGACGTTCAGAGAATTTCCTGAAGCAATCAAGAAACTCCCTGAAGAGATGAAAGGCACACCTGTGGTGATGTATTGTACTGGTGGAATTCGATGTGAGAAGGCGTCGGTGGTCATGCTTGAGGAAGGTTTTGAATCAGTATACCAACTAGAGGGCGGAATTCTAGGATACTTCGAAGAATGTGGTGGTGACCATTGGGAAGGTGAGTGCTTTGTATTTGACAGAAGGGTTGGGCTGGGGCCAGATCTTGAAGAAACTGCAAGTATTCTATGCTATGAATGCAGGGAGCCACTATTACCAGATGAGCAGAAATCTGACAATTATATTGTTGGCACTTCTTGTCCTTATTGCGCACCCTAAATCATTTCTTTGCAGCAAGGGGTTGTCTCCAACCTTGTCCAAAGGCGCGATTAGATACTCTAGGAGCAGGAGGCATTTGCCACCGCTTGTGTTCATTGGCATGAAGTCTTTCTAGAATCCATTTGACTGTATTTTCATCATAACCGGCCTCAACAAGAGTAGAGGCGGAATAGCCAGCTTCAATGTGTGATTCTAGAATAGAATCTAGTAATTTGTATGGTGGCAATGTATCTTCATCCATCTGATCAGGTGCTAGTTCTGCTGAAGGTGGCTTAGTAAGTGTGCTTTCAGTAATTGGGGGGGCCAAACCTACATTTTCTGCTTCTGAGTTAATCGCCCTAGCCACGGCATAAACTTCAGTTTTGTAGAGGTCTCCTAGTGGTGCATATCCTCCCACCATATCTCCATACAGAGTGCAGTACCCCATTGCCAACTCTGATTTATTCCCGGTTGTGATTGCCATGGCGTTTCTTGAATTTGCTAGGGCCATAACCATCATTCCTCGTAATCGTGATTGTATATTTTCCAAGGCAATTGGATTACCATCTGCCAATTCGTCGGTTAGTTTCTCTTCTGCCGCTTCGTGAAGTTCGTTAATTGAATGGGTGTGGATTTCCATTCCAAGTGCTTCTGCAGTTGCTATGGCATCTGAGAGTGAATGGTCGCTTGAGTATCTGGATGGCATTGCTAGACCAAGCACATTTTCTGGTCCAACAGTGCGGCAAGCTATGGCAGCACAGACTGATGAATCTAAACCACCACTCATGGCAATTACTAGTCTTTTAATTCCTGATTTTCTACAATAATCTCCTAGTCCAGTAGTGATTGCAGCCAACAAATCAGTGCCGGTCTCAGGATTTCCAGGTTCGCTATCAGCAGCAACATTCTCTACGACACAAGAACAATCCTCGCCGCACTCTCCTTCAGGCCATGGTAACCATCGCCCTGAATTGGAATCCTCTACATCGACTAGAAACACTCCCATACACCATGCGGGTGCTTGTGACAAACGACCATCAGGCCACGCTACAAGGGAGCGCCCATCAAACAAGAGGTCGTCGTTACCACCTACTTGATTGCACAAGAGGTAAGGGTGCCCAAGTGTTTTCGAAGCTGCTCGAACCACAGCACTACGCATTCCCTCCTTATGGAGATGGTAAGGTGAGGACGAGAGGTTTACCGATAGAGCAAGGGGTTCCCCTTGATGTTGCCATGCTGCCAGTTGCTCGATAGGGTCCGCATCATAATCCGCGGGGACCTCGCCCGCGTGTTGCCAAGCATCTTCACAAATTGTAACCCCTATCGATAGACTATCTGATAGTCGCAAAATCCCTGGTGCTTTGTCAGGCTCAAAGTAGCGTAACTCGTCAAAAACATCGTATGTTGGTAGTAGTTGTTTTCTAGTTGCAACCTTTGCTTTTCTACCCGGTACAAGCCGCATTGTTCCATTAGATGGTAGGTTTCTGTCGGAAGTGGGGGGGAGAGGAGTTCCAACAATTAGTGGGATTGGAGTTTCTATGTTTGATGTAACTTCTGCACACCTCTGAACAAATGCTGGGTCAAGTAGAAGATCACGTGGAGGGTAGCCAGAAATCACCAATTCGCTAGTGATTGCCATGTCAGCACCATTTTCTGCTGCAAGGGCTACAGCACGCTCAACTTCAGCAGCATTTCCCTCAAGATCGCCGACTTTTGGATTGAGTTGAAGTAGCGCTACAACCAGTCCCATGTTGCTCACCGCCGAAGTCCCATACATTCAATCTTTGCAACTATGTTACTCCGATTAAGATATCCTTTTCCGTCTCCTTAAAAACTTCCTAATTGGCATCACGATTACTAACATAATAAGTGCAGCAATTGCAAAATATACTGATATCCAAGCGAAGTTAATTGCTTCAGGAGGGCGGGAATCTGTCAGCATTCTAGCCATGAAATAACTGGCAATTGATAGAATTAACAGGACCGATGAAACCTTCCTACCGCGCCGCCTGCTTTCTGCGACGAATTCGTCATCACTCATCTCAAGGGTTGCCATCTTCGATTGTCAGGTAGGATACTGGTCAATAACACCCTCGGCTAATAATAACAGATTTCAAAATAATTTGAAATTAATGGCAGGCTTTACCATGTTTTTTCAGACGCCAATAATTGTAGGGCCAAGGTGTAATGAATCCAGCCACAAGCATAGGGACAATCACCCACCAAGTCAGTGTTGCTCCTCCAGTCAAAACTAGGTCGACAGCATTCATCGCTGCTTCCATTGAAATCATGGAAATTAATGACATTCCTATTGCAACCCTAAACGCCTCTTTCAAAGCCATTTGAGCTGATAGGATAAAGGTCTCCAGGGCGATTGAAGTCATAATCCCATTGAACATGGCTAATGCCATAATCATCATTGGACTCCATCCCGAATTAGTGAATACAAACTGGAAAGCTGCTATGGATCCAAAATCGCCAATGCTACAACCGAATAAGCACCATTTGGTGTTGTGAGCAGATTGCTTCCATACAGCTCCATCTTTCCAGTCAAAAATTGGCTCTCCAATAGTGAATCCAGCCCCTTCAATTGCATCACCCATTTTGCCTGAACAAGCACCTTCATGATGAACGACTGCTTTACCAATTTCTGCATCTACAGAACTAACGCCTTCAACCGCTTCAAGGGCCCCCTTTAGATTGCTCACACAACCACCGCAAGTCATCCCTCCGACTTCAAAGGTAGTAGTCTCCACACCCTTTGCGGAACCAAGGAGGTGTTTGAACCCGCCGCACCCTTGATATCGGGACCATAGGTCCCGCACGCTATGGCAGTTCCCAGACCAACGGGCAATCTTGACCCGGTCGCGCTTGAGGAGTCTATGATGGAGACTTGGCGTAATGAGGGCACATTCGGCCAACAGGTAGCCTCCCGAAGTGAAGGGACACCCTTCATTTTCCTTGAAGGCCCACCCACTGCAAACGGAAAACCAGGGATTCACCACGTGGTTGCTCGGACCTACAAGGACCTAGTTTGTCGCTGGAAGGCGATGGAGGGTTATATCGTTGAGAGGAAAGGGGGTTGGGATACCCATGGTTTGCCTGTTGAGATTGAAGTTCAGAAGCGACTAGATTTGATGTCTAACGAGGCAATTGAAGAATTTGGCATGGCCGAATTCAATGAAGAGTGCCGCAAATCTGTTTGGACTTACGAAGATGCATGGCGCAAGATGAGCGAGCGAATGGCCTTCTGGGTAGATTTGGACGACCCATATGTGACTCTTCATGACGAATATGTCGAATCGGGATGGTG
>CAYNXD010000021.1:0-6789 GCA_964401115.1 uncultured Candidatus Poseidoniales archaeon
TGCAAATTTCGGATACAATTCCCGATTCAGGAACATTTGATTCTTCATCAGATGGTGGCATAGAATTCGAAAGGTCAATTCATTTTGGTAACCAGCAGACAATTACAATTGATGATTCCGGAACTACTACTGAAGCAACAGAAGTAATGATGGAACCTTATTCACCAGGAATGAGCTTAATGGTTGGTTATTCCTTTGCTAATGCAATTATGGGTAGCGGTGATCAAACGACTGCTGCTGAAGCAATGATGGCTGCTATGGAAGATTGGGGAGAAGATGCTGGGGAAACTATAGAATTCGGCACTTTTGTTTGTGATAATGGCGAAGAGATACCTGCTGATTATGTGAATGACGGCGAGGATGATTGCTCTGATGGCTCTGATGAGGGTGTTGATGAGGGGGATGTTGCCAGCGAATTGGAAAATAGGGCCATGAATATTGGCGAGGCTTTCATGGACTCTGATTTCCTCAAGAACATGGAAACATTTGGTGAAAGACTAGAATATGAGATGGAAAAATATAGGGATTTTGAAGTAGAATTAGCTTATGTTCGTGCTGATTATACTGCTCTTTGGAGTTCGGAACACTCACGGTATGTTGGTATGCAAATGATTGGTGAAACAGAAGCAGGTAATCAATACTCAATTCTTGGCCCTGAAACAAATGCATACAACAACAATCCTCCAAAACAAATCCATCTTGTATATTTGGTGGGCGAGGCTGCAGATGTTGCTGAAGACGCCGCAGAATCTGAAATTACAATTGAAGCTCTTGCGCCAATCGCAGAACACGATGTTACTGCAGTGATTGAAGCATTAGGAACCCATGCACCTGAAGAAATGATTAGTGATGATGGGGGTTCCGATTCGACAATCATTGGCGAGTCATCATCTTCACTACCGCTCAGCATGGTGGCAATTGGTTTGGGAGCGCTCCTTGTTATAGTGATCCTAGGTGCTGTAATGATGATGGTGGTAACTAGAAAGAGAGGTGGCTCTGGAGGGGTTGATTGGGACCAGCCCATGGCTCCGCAATCTGTTGGAGGTTCCGATAATTACTTCAATTCAGGAGTTGAAAGACAGACTGCTATGAATGCTCCACCTTCTACTATGCCATCTACACTACCCACTCCACAGAATCCACCCTCTAACATTCAGGGGACAATGCAACAAGGTCACGAAGTCATTGAGTGGCCTGCAGGTTCAGGCAAGTGGTGGTATAGAGATCAGAGCACTGGCCAGTGGGCTGTTTGGCAGTGATCCCACAAACCCAGTGTGGCGATTATGATTGAAATAAAACCGACACCAGTAATCAGGTTACTGGTGGTAATTGCGTTAGCTGTGCTATGCTTGTCGAGTGTTTGGTTTCAGATAGAATCTAAGGGGACATATGTTGAGGGAATTGATAGGGAGCCAACTCTATGGGCAAATTACTCCATAGATGGCGAGGTCGAAGTAATGGAACTTGAGATTTCTAATGCCACTCCACTAATGCTTTACTGGTTTGAGAGAGATAATATCAATAATAATAATACAAATGATTCCAATTCAAATAACACTGTAGATTCTGACGATAGTAATGAACCAAATAGTTCAGAGGAGAGTTTCCTAAATCTTAGCCGTGCCAGGATTATCGTCAAACTTACGGTTTTATTGTGTTGTGTGTTAGAATTATTGTGCATTATTCGCCCTAAGAAAATAATTCGCGGTGCTACAATTTGTTTTTGGTTCGTAGGTTTGTTTGCACTTGTTATTTTAGTTCCTACATCATTAGTTACGGGTTTTGGAGGGGCCGATACCCAACCCGGAGATGGTTTTGATACGGGCGAAGAAAGCGATGCATCACAGTTTGCTCATAGTAAATTTACCTCGGATTTAGATTTTACATTTGGAGCAATTGTTTGGTCTTTCGAGTCTGAAGGATTTGACTTGGGCTTAGTGGATGAGCAACATCGTGATTCAGTTCGTCAATCACCTCCAGAACAAGGGGGACCTGGGGCAGAATCCTTCATTCGTTTTGCAGGAGATGTATCAATTGTTACTTCTGAAGGTGTTTGGTTTTGGTTATCAATTCCGTTATTTTGGTTGCTAATCACCATTCTAGATGGCATCATTATTAGAATAATTGAATCTTACAAAGATGATGGGGAAAACATCCAAGAACTACAATAATTGCAAAAAAATGCCTAAGATAGTTTTTATTCAATTAACCGTGTGCGATAGTCATGGACTTGATTGCAACGGGTGAGGAATACTGGTTGATGCTGGAAGGAATGGATTGGTGGATAAGGCTACTAGTGGGTCTTTCTTTTTCTGTAATTATGGGTTCTTTAGTACAAATTATTGCTAATGGACCAATTAAGAAATTGATTTCAAAAAGTGACACCTCGTATGATGACGCACTTTTTGAACTTGCAACTCCCATAATCAACGCTGGAGTAATTTTATTCGGTATTTGGCTAACTATAATGTGGGTATTCGAAGATACATCAACCAACACAATGATGATGTCTACATTAATTATTGTAATATTATTATTCATGGTTGGTCGGTTTCTGTCACAGAGTGTAGAAATTTTCGTACCTGTTGGCCTAGAAAACCTAAACAAGCGAGCAGGGATTGATTTAGAAGGTGTGGAATCTCTTCTCTTGACTGTATTGAAGATTGCTATTTGGGCTGCCGCTGCAATGGTAATTTTGTCTCAACTAAATATAGATATTACAGGATTTTTGGCATCTGCAACGATTATTTCCTTAGTAGTAGGAATGGCTCTTCAAGAAACAGCATCAAACTTGGTATCTGGGCTATTGATGATGATGGATAAGCCGTTTGAACAGGGAGATAAAGTAACTGTCATGGGAATTACTGGTAAAGTTGTTGATGTTGGTATTATGTCAACAAAAATCAAGACGGGTTTCGATCATTTGGTGGTTATTCCAAACAAGACAATTTCTGGAAAAGAAGTGGTGAATTTTGCTAAAGGTGGTCCATCGGATTCTCCTAAAAGGGTCAATTTAAGATTAGATATCGAAGTTGGTTATGATGAACAACCAGCTCACGTAAAGCAGATGCTTCTAGAAATCACCAGAAAATGCGATTATGTCGTTGATGATCCAGAACCCACGGCATTATTCATGAACATGCTTGGCTCATCATTACAGTTCAGGCTAAATTGTTGGGTTAGGGATTATGCTGATGAGTGGGTTGCTAGAGATTGGTTACTAACAAATATTCTCCAAGAATGCAACGACCAAGGAATAGACATACCTTATCCTCACATGCAATTGAAGTATGATCCAGTATCAGTTGCTGAGAAGAAGGCAGCAGAGGAAGAATCTGAAAGCGAAACTCGTGCTGCTGAGAAAAAGCGTGCTCAGGAAGTTGCTAGAAAGAAGGATAAGAAAGAGACCGATGCACGTATGAAGGAACGAAAGGAAATGAGGGATCGCATAGATGAACTAAATCAAATACTTGAATCTGGAGATTCTGACAGCGAAAGTGATGGTGACGATGAATCTCGAATGTTAATTATTGCAGAGATTACCGAATTAGAACTCAAACTGAATGAAGGTGGCGGGGACGCAGACGACTAATCTGAAAGCCAATGAGTTAGTTTATCGACTATTCTTTCACGAAATGTCAATAGTTGCAGTTTTGGGCCATCGATAGATACAGTGACCGTTGCCCCTCTCGTGAAGTGCCATTCGTCCCATCCATCAGGGACACAGTAACCCCTATGCATGTCTGAAATCAAAACCGTGGGTTTGTTTGTCCAAGCAAAATATGAACCATCTTCCCTTCTCTCATCACGCGGCAAGTCACGAGCACAGAAGAGATAGTGGTCATGAATCATTTCAGGATTGAATTTCATTCCTTCAATTACACAGATGTGGCGGAACCAAGCTCCTTGGCCTACAAAAGTCGAGAATAGTAATCCAGATGAACGTTGCATCAAATCAAATGCATCGTGGTTTTCATCCTCCTCTCTTTTCAAACGATATCGACTAGGTTGATACTGGTGTGTATTAGCTAGTAATAGGTCGTTCAGTGCAGGGTCAGAAGTTATTCTATTTCCACTAGTGGTGACTATTTCTGCAGTTAGTCTAGGTAGTTGATTGATTATTGCTTTTCCATCTAATGCAGCACGTAAATCTTCTCCAAAAGTTGTTGAATCACTCCCCATGAAAAATCCAAATGAACCTTCAGGGTCATCACTTATTGGATGGCTATTTACGCCCATTACTGGAGTATCGGCATCAATATTGTGTGCAATTGATGTAAAAGTACCATCCCCTCCTACGACAATCACTAAATCTCGACCGATAAAATCAGATCTTTTTACTGATTCTCTTGGTACCATCTCATATGATGTATCTCTCTCTTTCCCAATCTTTTCTAAATCTGATTGAAGTGATGAAATCGAACGGTCATGGACCGCTTCAAAATTTTTCTTGAAAACAACCAGAATGTCAGCGCCCATGGCTCCACCTCTGAGATTTCCTCGATTGTCCCGTGGGGGACTCATTCTTAAGATGGGCTGTCTTGAAAGGTTCCGTGAAAACCATCAATAGGGCTCAGTTTTCGGTCAGCGGCATGAAGAGGCTACTTGTCCTAGTATTTGCTTCCAGTATCATGTTTTGTGGCTGTTTGGGTACATTTGATCAGGGGGTCGTTGAGGTTGTTGCTAATCCAGGCGAGGCTATGTCCTCTGCACAAGTAGAAGAATACCTAAACGATGATTCAATCATGAATTTGACATTAATGGCAGATTCTGAAAATAAATTCAGGGTGGAGATGTATACTAAAGATAATCAAGACGGGGAATCCATGGAAATAACTTACATTATTGGAAAAGATGAATCATCCCAACTCTACGAAACTGGAATGGCAGTAGAATCTGATATGTTGGGGATAGAATATTCTGTAATTCAGGGAGATTCAAAAGATATCAACGTTAGAATGGGTAATCAATGGTTCTTAGCTAGGGATGAAGTACCAGAGTATATTGATCCATTTACCCAACTTTCTGAAATGTCAGGTGAATCATCCATCGGTGATGGGCAAAATTTACCAGATTTAACTCCTGAAATTAATTCCCTTGATTTAGATTTGATTGGTTTTGAATGGACAGTAACGATTGACCCCACTTCATTACAACAGGTTGCAACAGCATCAAATAACACCCATTCAGTAATGGCTGAATTTCTAGAAATACCCCCTAGATTACATGAACTAGAAATTAATTCTCACGATGGGAATGAGGCTTCAAAAATCACCATTATTTGGGGAGATGATGCATCTTTGTCTCTGAATAATAGTTACTCTAGAACATCAGTGTTGATGGAGATGGACAAAGATATGTCAATGGGCTCAACTCAAGAAATTACTATCTTTTCTGGAGTTTTGAATGATGACCATATTCAAGAGGTATTAATGGATGAAATAGAACTAAGAATCGGTTCTGAAGACGTAGAATCTTCTGAATTCGATCACTTTTTCTCATTAACTCTAACAAATGAATCTTCTAATTTCACTGACATTAATGGTGATTGGTGGGACGTGGAGTGGATTGATGCTGATTCTAATGGATTAGTTTCCAGCGGAGATTCATACTCAGTGATAACAAACAATTCCAGTGCGTGGGACTATGAAGTAAGGTTCTACGATTATTGGGCTGATGCGTATGAAGGTGGCCCACTACCAGGTTTTGAACTATTTTTCTTAATTGGTGCATCATTATTTGCAGCAGTATTACGTAGGGAAAGAAATTTTTGTTAGTAATAAAATCAATAGTCCGTCACTATTACCGCACGTCATGGTTGATGGCAATCCGGATTCTGAAGAATCGGACTTGCCTCTAGATGATAGAGTATACATCGATGATGAAGATGATACCTTTGAGAAGGTGAAGCGCGGTTTGAAGAAGTTCGGAAAAGAACTCAAGAAAGGAGCGGGAGATCTTGCTGATTCCTCAAAGAAACTTGCTACCAAATCTAAGGAAAAAATGGATGCTGCAATTGAAGAGAGAAAGAGAAAGAAGGCGATGAAAGACCCGCTCACATTCCCTTGGTCTAGTCTCACTGTGTCTGAATTGAAAGAGCGCTTAAGAGAAATGGGATTGGCAGTTTCTGGTAAAAAGGACCAGTTAGTAGAGCGTATCATTGAGCATTATAGGACAGAGATTCCAACGGATGAAGATGGCACTCCGCAACTAATTGAAGAACTAGAGCCGATAGAAGAAACGCCATCTGCACCAGATTTGGATGAGTTAGTAAAGAACGACGAGTCAGAACCAGTAATTGAGGAGGTCGCTTCAGAAACCACCATATTCCAGTTGGATGATTCTGAACAAATGTATGTTTATGATCCTCCAACAAATATCAAAAAGGACACAATAAAGAAAAATAGTTCAAACAAGGCAATAAATTATGTTAGTTTTCTCTTTGGACTTAGTATGTTTTTCATCACACTTTGTGTCCTAAACAAAGGATTTAATTTTGGCTGGGATGTTGGATTTTTTTACGATTTCATTGCTGACAGATTTGTCAAGTCATACGGTGGTATGAGCGACGTTCAAGTTACTTCTTTAGCAGGCGCACTATCTTTGATGTTGTTTTTCTCATCTCTGATGTATTTTAGTGGCCGCCACACTGCTGCTGCTTTATTGGTTGTAGCAACAGTAGTAGCAAGTATCAGTACTAGAGCAATTGTAGCGTTTAATGCTACAGCTTTCGATAATTATGATGGAATGTTTTATCTCATGGTTGATGGCATTTTAGCAATACCATTT
>CAYNXD010000022.1:0-2719 GCA_964401115.1 uncultured Candidatus Poseidoniales archaeon
GGTTCGGCAATTCTCCAACCTAGATTTTCTTCGACAACGCTAGCACCATCAAGTGAGCGCTTAACTCGCGCACTAACCCTTAGATGGTGACTATCCCAAACGGATAGAATAGGTTCGATTATTCGGTCATGTTTAGCAGCAGTTCTAGCTATAGTTGCTAATAGTATTCTGATTCCAGTATCATGAGCGATTTCATCCAATCTGGCTCGAGCACCATATCTTCGCATTAATGGTGCTGGTGATGAGCCTGTAAGGGCTGCAACATCTGTTGCAGTGACTTCTATCACAGCCTTTCTTGCAAGAGATTGAATCACTGGGTCAAGGAATGGGATTGGGGTCCCGAACGGATCGATATCAACCCATTGCCATCCTTTCGATAACGCAATCTGTCTTGCATCACCAACAATTGGATTGAAATTGGATAATTTAGCAGATGGATTGGATTTGTAATTTGCAATACCCCATTCCATCGAATGGGAATCCAAGTCACACAATGTTATGTCCAGTCTATTGGATAATTCTGAAGGTAGTTCATTGCTGAGTCTTAGGCTTCTGACTCCACTTGCGGCTAATGAGTCTAGCATTCGTACGGTTTTATCTCCTGCCAGAGAACCAAATTTCATTTCGTAAGCCATTAGAAGAATACTTCTAGTTCGATTCCCGGACATAGCGTGATTATGAAAAACGGCTCTTTCTCCTTTTGATGCAGGTCCAGCGAGATTAACATCCCCTCCGACTAGGTTAGGTGGTAAGTGAATGCGAGTGCGCCCCTCAAGGAGAACTTCACCTGGCCACCCCTCTGGCAAATCTTCTGGCATCATATCAAGCCGAGGGCCACTTATTGATGAACTTGTATAGTCATCAAACTTGATGTGAAATTAGGGAAATAAATCTAGGAATCTATTCCTATTAATATGTCGTTCACGTTGCTCATGGCGAATGATTGCGTAGTGTATTTGCTCGTATTGTGTTCTCAAAATGTTATCATTTAACAAACCTAGAACAACAGATGCCAATCTATCTCCTAGTGGAAGTTGGGCATCGTCGTACATACACACAGGTTGCCCGAATGAAATACCAGCATTTGATGTTTGAATAAGATAAGGCGACCCATGTGCGCCATTTCCAGGTTTTACTCTCCATGTCGTGCCTGAGCGCCCTTTAACAAAAAACGCACCATTGATTATTTCTATGAATTCACGATTTGCATCAATTACTGAGCGGAATAAACTAAACGATCTTTCTAGAGGAGTTATTCGTGCATCTTCAGCTTTTATTCCAACCATCTTAGCTAGATGTCTAGATATTGCTTGAAGCCTATCAGATGCATGCATAGATGGTCTTCCATTCCAAATTGTTAGAAATTTCTCTAGGAGATGTGGTTGAGTTGGTAATGGAATTACATGTCTTCCTAATCCCTCTATATCTATTCCAAGTAAGTAAGTGTCATGACTCCAATCGCAAAGTGGTGCGGGAATTTCCTTCATTCGTTTACTTTCTGGCTGGGGTGCATCAGAAGAACCGATTAATGAAAACAGACCACCCCTGAGTGCTTCTCTCCTATCTCGTTGAATCGATGTTTCGGTAATTTTTATCTTCCCTTCAATCTGTTCTAAAATGTCTAGAAATCTTCTAACAACAGATTCAGCTCTTTTTTCTAGCATCATCATGAATAATAGAGTCCCGGGACCTTGCGAAACTTTTGCACCATCAACAATCAACCCTGTGCCGGAAGTTCTAACTTTGTGGCCATTGAATATGACTTCAATATCCTCGTTGTCACATTCATCAGCATTTAGATTAGGGAACATTTTTGATTTTCGAGAGATTAAAACCTCTCTAATTTTAAGGTACTCTTCATAATCTCTATGATCTTCAATGTAGGTGTCAGAGCAACTGATTTGATAATTCCCAGAGACTTTCCTCAATAATTCAGCCCAACCAACATCATATGGAATGGCTCCGATAATTCGATTTTCTATACGTAACCACTCTTTAGTTTCACGAACCAATTCTTTTTGATGCCGTTCCAAATAATTCTGCCAAGCAGGAACCGAAAGCCGCAACAATTCATTTGGGTTGTTCCATGGCCCACATACTGAACAAAGAATCCTGTCTTCAGTTTCTAGGAGTGGTTCGCGACAGCAACGACAAACTCTGAATCTATCGCTCATTCAATTAATCATTTTTGTGACACTACTTGAATCAATCATTCACTATTCAATAGTGATCGAAATAAATTGAAGAATTAATATGACTAACTCTTCTACCATGATTGACTACTTCACCTACAATTTTGGTTCCTGATAATCTATCATCCAACCATTTTGTCACTAAATTTGCTACATTGTTTTCAACAATAATTACCATACCCATTCCCAAGTTAAATGTCCGCGCCATTTCACGTTCATCAACCTCACCAATTTCAGCAATCCAATCAAATTCTGGATGGGTGGATAGGGGCTTAGAAATGTGATAACCAAGCGTATCGTGAAGTCTCAATAGGTTAGACAAACCTCCACCGGTTATGTGTGCAATACCTCTAATCTGATCGATAGAACAAGGCCCTTTTCCATCGCGGCAAGCCGCAATTAAATCGAAGACCGGTTCACAGTAAATTCGTGTTGGGTTAAGCAAAACCTCACCTAGAGTAACATCACCGTCAGTGAATCTCTCAATTCTCCCACCATCTACCTCGAATGGAGCAGAATCTTTCAAA
>CAYNXD010000023.1:0-22476 GCA_964401115.1 uncultured Candidatus Poseidoniales archaeon
AGAAGGGATTGATTACAAACGAAACATACTCGATGCAGTCGTTTGTATTGGATTACCCCTACCGCCGCCATCAGTTGAATTGAATGCTCGTAAAGAGTACTACGGAGAGAGATTTGGTAATTCGAGGTCTTATCGATGGGCAGTACAGCAACCAGCAGTTAATTCACTAAAGCAAGCAATGGGGAGACCCATTCGAAAAATGGGTGACCGGGCATTCATACTATTGCTGGAAGAACGTTTGTTATTACCGCAATACAAAAGAATACTTCCTGGTAACATGAATCTATTTACCTTAACAAATGAAGAAGCAACAAAAAGACATGTCAGACGCTTCTTTGAACGCCATCCTGAGCCAGCCACGGGAGATGAATAGACACGAAGCCTTCAATGAGGGTGGGCGTAACCGGAGTCTGAGGTGGAGAGATGGAATGGCATCCAATTACCATAGAATCGGGCAATAATAAGTCTGCAAACATGGAAAATAAGCGAACAAGTGAGGGATTGAGCGCCAATCCCGAATCACTACACAGGGACTTTCTTTCTGATCTTGGACACCTTCAGGAAATCCATGATAACCATCAAACAGTGATGGATACAAATTTTTCTAATGTTGAGGGAAATTTCGATAGGGTTTCGGGAGTTCTTAGTACTGAAGCAATGCTAGACAGATTTGATGGAAAAATTGCTGAGGGGAAAATAATGCTCCCACTACATGGATGCGAATTATCCGGAATAGAACTTAATACTCGTGAAATTAATGGAGATTCTATTGTCAAACTGAATGTCACCTCAATCGATGGTCTAGAACTAGAGCATAGATTTGACCTCCCCAAAGGTAGTAGCCTAGCTCACGCCATTTGGAATAATGGCGAACTACAGCTAACCCTTTCGAAATAGTTAGCTTTGCTGCATTTTATTTTCAGCGCATTGGCACTTCTGCAAGGTTCTCTATTTCCCCCAACACTCTACCAAGAGCATCTTGGGCTTGAGTCTTGTGAGCCTCACCCATTTCGTGTCTTGAGTATCTAGCTTCCTCGAAGACACTATCAAGTGCAACGATTGCATCCTCATTGATAGGTAGGGCCTTACGAATAGCCATTTCAAATTCCCTGACAGTCTCGAAATCTCTCCTTAAGAAGCGGTGCCTCATTAAAATCGCACAAAGACTCTCATAGCAATTGAAAATCGCCTCTCTAGTCTCATCTCCTGCTGCTAGAAGTTCCGCTGTGTAAGCAAATACATCAGCTAACTCTGATAGCGCGGATTGTTTTCGGTATCGCCAATATACGGCAAATGCTACAATTGCCAATATTGCTGCAATAAATCCTCCATAAATCCAATTCTTAGCACCGTCGTCAATTGCCTCGGCAGAAAGAACTGTCACTTCTATTGTGGTTTCTAGTCGAGCCCTATCATCCTCTGCCACCTTATCATCAGTAGAATTGATTTGAACGTAGAGCGTGCCGTACGTGGAACCATCCCCGTAAGGGGCCATTGGTGGAACTGATACGAACTCGAACCAGAATGAACCATTATCCCCTGTCCTACCAGTCATCGTACGACTCAATTCCTTTGATTCATTGAAAAGAACGGCCGTGACCGCGATATCTGACGCAGGGAGTTGAGTATCCTTGGCCGTGGCCTCAACCCAAGCCACTACCCTATCACCATTGTATGGGACTGTATCAACCCCAACTTCGAAATCAACTGGTATGACAACGAAAATCGTTGTATTAATTTGTCCTTCATTGAAGAATCTAGATTCGTTTTCAAGTGCCCTTAATGTTAGAGTGATTTCACCAGAGGTCATGAATTGAGGTGCTGTAAGTTCAATTCTAAAACTACCGTCCTCCATCCAAACAACACGATTTGACACACCCAAATCACTCTGATTCCAGTACAGAATCAGGTCGAGAAGATCCACCGGATTTTCACTACCTCCAACCTCAATAATTCTGCCTTCAATTATAATTGGGTGGGCAGCAGATGAACGAATGATAATATTGTCATTTTCAACTAATTGCCAGTCAATGTCTGACCAAGTGACTAACAAGTGGCTTTCATTTGTTGCTAGCCATGATGGCTCACCAGCATAATGAGCAGTCAAAGTGTGATTGCCACGTGATGACACCATACTTACCGGAACCAACAATTCAAACTCACCAAATGAGTCGGTTGTTACAGTATCAACAAACACTCCATCAAGCAATATGTCAACACTACGGCCAGAAATCCCTGGTAATCCAACAGCATCTGAATCATACAAACGGCCGCTAACATTCCAAAATGTCCCACGTGTCGCTTCACCATTATCTTCACTAGTCAATATTATCGATGCATGATGGGCAACCCAAATTGTACCATTTGCAGAGGCTTCTCGATACCAACCTTGTGCGGGAGAATAAACTTCCACATCATGAGAGCCAAGGCCGATATTGTTGGGTATTGTCCAATTGATAGACCAAATACCATTAGCATCAGAATAAGCAGTCCCAAGTAAAGTCCCATTGAATCTAACTTCAATTGAGTGATTGAATAGCCATCCATCAGGCAGGTTATCTCTCACAGAGCCTTGAATCGTTATGTCATCGTTGATTGCTATTTCCTGAGGGAGGGACATGTCCAAATTAACTGCGCTGTATACATTCCAAGTAGTGTTTGAAGATGATGGGAGATAGAATGTTGAACCTGTAAATCTAATTTCCATAGTTTGTTGGCCTAGTGGTGAATCTTGAGGCACTGGATAGAAAATTTGGAAGTTCCCTTGACCATCGGTAGATACGTTGGTCAACCAAGTGTTGTCAAACCATACCTCCAATGTTTGATTATCAAGTCGGTTATCTACTATGTCGAAAAGAGTACCATCAATAATTAGCAAACCTTCACGATCAACATCTCCGCCATCTCCAATGAGAACAATCTTTGTTGGAACACTAATGTTAACTAACTGATCTGCTGATGAGTTGAGATAATACTCTGGGTTTGTAGAATCGCCCTGACCAATTGGATCCACCCACATAAATCCGCCTCGGAAGAAGATTGTAGCAAGATGGCTACCTGCAGTTGTGTCATCTGGAACAGTGTACATCAAACTGTAAGAACCTGTGGTGGCGTTAGATTCAACAAATTCACCTGTGTCAATTCCATCTATTGAAAGTCTCAGGACACCAGCACTTGGAACTCCTGATGACTGTAAAACAGCGCCCCATTCATCGAGTAGAGTACCATTAATCCAAATGTCCTGTCCTGCAATGAATTCACCTTCGACGGAATCGATTGTGATTACTGTAGGTGCTAATATTACCACCATTATGCTATCTTCATCCCCTAGTACTCCAGTGGGACCTGGCATCCCTGAGTAACTAGCATTTACTGATAGAGGTCCTGGTGTCGTGTCTGAGGGAACATTTAGCAACCCCCATGCTGTACCATTTGCATCAGTAGTAACAATTGTTGAAATATTCAGGGTAGGGAATTCAATAGTTACCGTGGCATTGGAAATCGAAGCTAGAGCATTATCTTGCAACTGAATTTGAACACTAATATTTTCACCCCTTATTGTTCTAGAATCAGGATGTAAATCTTCAGGATTGAGAATGGTAACCACCGAAAAACCACGACTATCAAATGAGTTGTTTCCATTTGACCCCAAATAGAAATTCACAGTAGGCGTATAACTTGCAGACAAAAGATGAGTCCCTCTTGGGAAATCATTGTCTAAAGTAATCACTGCAGTCCAATTACCATTTGGTTGAGCAATTGCATTTGACACTTGGAAATTATTAGTAAATCCGTCTATATTGATTTGAACTTGAGGGAATAATCCCGCTCCACTTCTAGATATGATACCAGAACCATTGTCAGATACTAAACTACCCGTAACATCGAAAGAGCCTCCCGAAATTGGGTTTGAACTTATGTTATCAACCACTAGTATCGTGATTGACTGAATGCTAATAGTGTTGATTTGGTGAGTTGTTGGATGTAACTCCCAAACGTTCGTAGCATTGTAAAGTAGAGTTACTGTTATCAGTCCAAGCGGTTGGGTGTTTGGGACCTGATATACCCAATTTGCAGAACCATTGACATCAGTCAATATTTCAGGCATCCAGGTTTCGTGGAACTGTGCAATTACAGGTGTAAAATTCAGAGCCCTTGGTTGTCCATTGACTGTAGTATCTGATGATTCAATTAACCCACCACCAAAGGTGATGTTCTCACCTCTAACTACGGTCTGCGGTATTAGCATAGTTGAATTGACAACGAAATCTGTAACACCTATTACGAGAATCATGGTGCTTGCGCTACCGGTCAAGTAAAATGGATTAGTGCCATTCAAAACAGATACCACCAATGTCTTATTTCCACTAGTTATTCCGTCGTTTAATGGATCAGTTGGAACTGTTACACTAAATGTACCATTTGCTGCAGTTGGATGGCTCGCCACCAATGTTTCTGATTGGTCGGCAAGGAAAAATACCTCAATAGAAATTGGGCCGTCAAATGGACGATTAGGATCGTTAGCATCGCTAATGTTTCCTTGCAATTGGAAACTGGTCCCAGCAGTAACGTTCAGCGGTGCTGAAATAATTGAAACATCTGAAGGAACTTGTACTGTAACATTGATGAAAGTCTCGTTACCCCACCATCTGTTAGAACCAGTAAGTAATGGATCATTTGTATCATTGTCCATCCAAATACGGACATCGTAGTATCCGGGATCCATCGCCCCAGGAACTACCCAGTTCAGAATCGCTTCACCATTTATGCCGGTAACAACTTGTCCCATTGAGGTGTTAGTGTTACCCCAATCCCAGGTGAAATTAACCGTTTGTCCGAAAACAGGTGATGAGTCGGCAACGTCGGTGACTGTAATGTTGTATGAAATGCTATTCCCGGCTTCCACAATTACAACAGAGGTGTTACTGTTCAGAACAAGCTCACTCTCTATTCCAATCAAAGCAGGAGGTGGATTCATCATTGAATAATATACACTTTGGCCACCGCCACCAAATTGGGCAAAATCGAGTACAGATGTAAGGTTGTAAGCCGCAGATGGAAGATAGTTAGGTAGAGTAACAACTACCGAATATTGACCATTTGTTTGGTTTGAGGGCGAGCTACCTAGACTAATAAAGTCTGGAGGGGGAGGTTCCCCATTAGGGCCACTTGGACCTGAGCCGGGTAGGGCTATTGAGAAAATCACTTCCGAGGTATTCCACAAAATAGGAGTTCCTAGAACGTCATCAGTAATATTTCCAGAGATGACTGTCGTACCCCCGAGGTGAATCCATTCATCTTGTAGATTGATGGAAAGAGTAGCAGTACCCATAACTAACAATAGACCACTTGAAAACGCTGGTTTATACCATTCACTGCCAGGATTACCACTAAGGTATCCATCGTAAGAAATATTCCAGTAATAGTCTCCCGCAGCAAGATTGGATGCAGGAGTGAATTCACTAGTAATCCAAACATCATTCGGGTCAGTCGTAGAATTCACCAAGGTGCCATCAAATGTCATATCGAAGGTCCCCATAAACGGGACATCACTAGAGTCTGTATGATCAGATAAAGATATCATCACTGATGCCAAATCACCACGTTGGACTGAAATTAGATTATAACTCATAGTCACTTCACTTCTTAATCCAAAACCAATGAAGTTGTCTTGATCAGTTGCACCAGGAATACCTTGAGCAAATAGTAATTGCAAGTCAACATATCCTGGACCAACTGGAACCAATGATGCGTTCATATTCCAAGAAATGCTGAATGCACCATTAGTTACTGGCCACGTTGTAATATTAGTGAGACTGGTGTTTGAACCATTGCGCCTCAAAAATAACGTAATGTATCCATCCATAGGGACTGGCGTATTACCGACGGAAAGCACTGTACCATTTACGTAAACATTCTCGTTAATCACTAGTAGTGAGTTATTGGCCCCTGGACCTTCTACAGAAGCAGTCATGTTGGGTGCTGCTGAAACGTTCATGACAAAAGTCAAAGAACCCGGGCGTGCGTGATAAACCGGTGATGAACCTAGATGTAAATTACCTTCATGCCAGCCATCGAAGGAAATTATTGCATTACGAAGACCTGGTGTTTCAAGCTCTGAAAGATTGATGTCGAAAGAGAATACTCCTCCTGCCCAAATTGGAGCAGTCAATGTTACATTTGCATTTGATACTGTTGAAAAATAAGTAAGATCCACCGTGAAATTAGCCTTCAGTGATGGGTCGTCTTGTGGCACAGCATCCCATAACATCACTCCAGCAATCGTTGTAAAAGATCCTGCTCCAACGATGGGGGAGCCAACGGGTTCGGGCCCAGTAAGAGTGATATTTACGTCATCAGTAACATTGAGCACTACAGAATATACATGTGAATGCGAGGGCACGTAGCCCCCTTGCCTTGACACAACGACAATTTTACCAAATCCAGGAGCAGGTAACATTCCAAAAGAACCGTTTACCGAGAAATTACCGTTACTATCAGTTGTAACTCCTCGAATTAGGGTCTCCATATTCAGTGCAGCTGGATTAAGTGGGTTAGAGTCATTTGCTTCAATTAGATATGCATCTACCAAAGCATTGGAGGCCCCAGTACTATTGTTGGTAAACTGAAGAGTGCCATTAATATAAATTGAACCTGTAGATAAATCTCTTTCAAATGTCAATGGTGTTACTGATTCATTTAGGAACTGAACCTCTTCAGCTGGTGGGCATGGATTGATTGGAATCCAACCCATATCTAGTCCAGTAGAACCTTCCAAATGTACCTCGGCCCATGAATTCCAGTGCGAACCCATTACCATGTAACCAGTACCATGCCATATGCCACCACTGTAACCGTTTACAACTCTAGTAGGTATCCCAGCGATTCTTGCCATTGTGGTGAATATTGTAACATATTCAGAACATGAACCCTCCCTAGCATCATCTAGAATGAATCGGACTACATCTTCCACCATAGGGACGCCAGAACCATCGAAGTTCAACTTGAAATCTAAATCTGTTGTATTAGTATCCTCCTCTGCAAGATATTTCCTAATCGCTTCTACCTTGTCCCATGCAGTTGTCGCAGAGGCATCAGAAATCACTCCGAAAGTAATGTCCCTAACCGATGATTCTGCTGTCGAACTATCCATGAAATAATCAGGTACATCAGTAGCGTAGGGTGATGGGAATGCGATTGCACCTTGTAATTCTGTATCAGTGTAGAATACTTCTGGAGCTGCAACCATCATTGCCATAACAGATCCTGCTGAAACAACTATGTCACCAGTATGATTTGTCATATTTAGTTCAGACATTGACTCAGCCCACATCATATACTCAGTTGTATAAGCTGGCTGGGGTAAATTATTACCAGGCAAGACTGGTTGTAAGAAAGAAATATCCCAAGTTTCGGTAGAGTTCCAATATGTGTTATTGGGTAATTGATAGGTGATTTGCTCAGCTGGGGAAAGCTGGTATAGAGTGACCAAAGAGGTGTTAATTCCATAACTGGCCCCAGTGTAATAATCATATGTCCTTACACTCCATCTATGAATTTGTTCTGGATCAACTCCAATTCCTGTGCTAGTTGTATTATTTGCGAAGAAAATTACATTGTTAGGATTTATGTCATCAACAGGATCCCATGGATTTTGAGGACTTAAAGAGCAGTCTTGCCAGTACATCGGAGGACACTCTTCGTAGTCAGTCATGCCACCCCCATCTGTATCCGGGTTACGCCAATCAGTACCCGTTTGATTCTCAATTAAATCTGGAATACCATCCCCATCCGTGTCTGCAGGATTCATATCATCAGTAGGGTCATTTTGTGGATTAGTGCCATCCAAGTATTCCTGTGAATCAAAAACTCCACCATTGTCAGTGTCAGCATCTAGATAATCAGTTACGTAAGTATCTGAAGAACCATTTCCAACACCCATCCCTGGAACATATGATAGGTCGCATCCCGTATTATTCTCAAAGTAATCATTTAGTAAATCTCCATCCGTATCGAGAGTATTATCACATGGCTCCATAGGATCTGTGAAATTCAAAATCTCATCTAAATCATTTTGACCATCGCCGTCAGAATCCCACATATTCTCAAGAGAGAACCAACCCCAAATGGATAATGTCTCTTCCCAATTAGCAAGACCGTCACCATCTGTATCTTCATAATCGTCATCACAGTGAGCATGCGTTGTGCCTAAAGTTCCACCATTACTGCCATCTGAATGACACCAACTGCCATTGGTAGAAATTACTTCTACTGTATTTACAGGTGGAGGAACTGTAACTCCAAGAAGAATGTTATTTGATACATCAGTATATGTGAAAGAAGTCAATATACCATTAGAATCATTGTAATATCCAACTGCGCTAGATTGAGTTCTCCAATCAAGAGGAGAGGGGTTAAATCCTGATGCATTTGTCAGGTAAAGTCTCTGAAGACCGGCATTGTGCCCAGTGGGTTCAGTACTTGTATCGAGAGTTGTATTATAATTGACCAAGGAAAAACAAGGGTCGGTCGAGTGAGTTAAATTCATTTCATCGCCGTCACCGACTCCTCCGGAATCGGTATCATAAACATCCCAAGCCGTACAAGATAGATTTTCTAGCCAATTATCAATCCCGTCATTATCGAAATCTCCTGAGTCTTCCTGACGAGTGGGGTCAGTCTCATTTACCCCGACAACACCGTCTCCATTTTTGTCTTCATCACCGTCATCGAATTGATCACCATCTGTGTTGTTGTTTCGCGGGTCGCTGTGTAATGGAGGATCCCCGTAAGATGAGAAATTGGCCTCTACACCATCAAGTATCCCGTCATTATCTGTATCATCAGCGGTTGGATCTGTTAGAATATTCAATGCTTCCCAACCATCTTCTAATCCATCATTATCTGTATCGTTATCCCATGGATCTGTATCGGTATCCTGATCTACAGATGCTGTCTGGGTTAGGCAACCCATCAATGGATTACATGGATTTACATTTTCAGTTGCTTGTTGAGTCTGTGGGTTCCCAGACATAAAGTATGGAGCGCCATTAGATGTAGTAGTCCATGATGGATTTACGTATTCCTGAACATTAACTAACCCATCACCATCGGGGTCACCCATCATACCATCAATTCCAGTCGGATTTGTTGCATTTAGGTTATTTGCCACTTCCCAACCATCCGGCAATCCATCACCATCTGTATCCCAACCATCTGGATCTTCATCAGAAATACCGTCACCGTCGTCATCGTTGGAACCACATACTTGATCACCGTCCTTATCTGGATCTGCTTGATCAACAAGACCATCTCGATCATTATCTATGCCATCATTACAAATATCACCAAGCGGATCTTCATCACAGAGAATTATATTTGAACCATTTCCATCACTCCCTGTGGAACCACAGGCTGGTTGATTTACTTGCATAGCACCCTCTTCATTCCAGTTTCTGACAGGAACTGTACCATTCCACCAAACCCCATTATCAAGGACATTTGGTGTAGAAGGGTCATCCCAAAATACTGGAGTCAGATAAGAATATTCTTGCAAATTAGACATTGAGTCTGCATCTTGGTCACCCGACGCACCGTTAACCGTCAAAGATGACCCATCATTTGGGTCCAAACCATATTTCCATTCCCATCCATCAGGCAAACCATCATTATCAGAATCCCAATCCTGACACTGAGTTTGAAGAAGAAACTCTGTGCCGCAAGTAAGTCCATCTCCGTCTTGGTCAGTAGAAGCTTCAGCCTCCCATGCAGCAAATTCCAGTGCTGCAATGCTAGCAATCAGCATTATAGAGACTAGAAAAATAGCCTTCGTTCTCATCTTTTTTTGAAGCCTTAAAACCGCATTGATATTCAAATGACCTTGCATCACCATGTCTCAACCCATATACTAACCGTATCCGTTGATTCTTAATACAGTTGGAGCACAGTTCGTACACGCGCGAGGGCGAATAAGACTAACATGTAGCACTAAATAATCTAAAATACAAATTATATTATTATCCAATGCTAAATTAATCACGGAAAATAAATGAAAGAAATCTGTTAATTATTCCTTTATTTTCTCCCTTTAATTTTACAGACTTGGCACCTTTATTTGAGCGTGTTATCATGAAATCTTCGCGAACGATATCATCATATGGGATCTCAAAACGAAAGTTCATGAATTTGACCAAATTATCCATATTTGCATAAACAGCATTGATTTTTTTACCATATTTATCTTTGAACCGGTGACCTACCTCAGCATAATTTGCAGGGTAGTCTAATTCAGCAAAAAATGGCAAACTATCAGCCACGATTTTTGGTAATTCGTGTGCTGAAACTCTTAATTTATCTAAGTCATTTTCACCCAATGCATTCTTGAATTTTTTGAGAGTAATTCTAGTCTTTTGCTTCCTATTCTTGGTTAGCCCAACGTTGATGGGTTGGCCATTGACCAATTCAATATCCAACTCGTTGCCCATCAACTCTTTCAATTGCTCATGGAAAGGTTTGTTTTTTGCTACATTCATTACCCCCATCAAGGATTTCCTATTAGGAAAATCGTGACCTAATTTTTTACCAACTAATTTGCTAATTTCAGATGCTAGCATCCCACAATTTACTGGACCCTTTGACAACCTGCTTCGCACTACTTCTCGAAAAACAAATCTGCATCTTTTTGATGAAAATTTGTCACTAGATTTCCCTTCATTAACAACATCTTTCTTTTTCTTGAGATTGCTTTTGTTTAATGATTCATTTGCTTGAATAATATTTTTCTCCGCATCTGATTTTCCATCCTCAGGTGGTTCTGGTAGTTTGAAAGTTGGATTGGGAAAGAAATCATCCCCAACAAAGGTGTAAGAAATTACCCGTTTTTCACGCCATTTGAAAAATGCTTCTTCATCATCCCCTGGATACTTAACTACATGGTCTTTCATTCTATCATTGGTCACAACGTATGCATCTTTCTGCCAAGCAAATTGTAACCAGTAATCGTCATCGTGATCTTGAGATGGAACCGAGGCAATCAAACCGTCGTCTCTCAATTTCCGAATAATAGAAGGTTCGTCCACGCCCCTCTTTCCCGCATTATCATTTAGGAAATGACGGGGCACAAATGCATGAACATCATATCCCAAATCTGCATAATGTAATGCAGATGCAGCAATACCTTTAGCGGAAGCTGGCCACTTATTTGTAGAATGACTCATACCCACATTTGGGCCGTCAATTACTATCAATACTCTCGTCTGTTCCTCTTTTTGTGCCAATTAGCAGCCCCTCCCGGGGAGGCTAGACCCTAAACATCATTGAAGTCCATGGAAGTCTGGAAAGATCCGCCACTAACATCAATGCGTCCGGCTCATGCCTGTATTGATGCCGATGGGCGTCTGTTTTTAAACCTCTTAATTAGAAAAAGATTTGAAAAACAACTGATAATCTCAAATTTAATCAATCTACTAATTCTATTTCATCTAGGAAATCATCTTCATCATCTTCATCATCTTCTGCATGTTCTTCAGACTCAGAATCTGTTACTGCATCAGGTAGATTAAACTCTTCATCAAACTCTTCATCTAGATATTCTTCTTCATCCCATTGTTCAACATTTCTTCGACGTCCCGCAATTGCAGCAACTATCAGAATAACAAAACCCGCCAACATCATCATGGTTGATGCTCTCATATTGCTTAATTCATTTGTAATTCTAGTTACTGGGTCATTAATTTCAACCCTGATATCAACATCACTTTCAGTATTGAATGAATCCGAGTAACCTGTTGAAAATGATTGAGGCTTACCAGTTACTGTAATTGTGTGGAAATCTCCGTGCCTCGCATCTCCAGCTGAAGTAACCTGAAGAGTAAATGTAATTTCATCAAATGCTGGAACCAAAACAAGTGAAGATTGAGTATCAGGATTTTGTGCGATTGCTGACCACCCATCTGGAGATGTTGCACTCAGTACTACCTGCATGTCGGTGTTCCCTTCATTCTTTAACCTCATAGTATAATCAGTAGTATCGCCCGGAATCATCGGCTGATTTGCAGACACCTGAACTATCTTCAATTCAGGATCACCTTCACCAACCTCAATACTAATTGGTAAGTCGAAGAACCGTTGAGAATCTGGGTCGTTATCATCTGCATCTTCTATCCTTAGGAATATTGTGTGGTTGTCAGCCAAAACCTGATTTGTAAGGTGAATCTCAAGCCAAAATTCTACAGATTCCCCAGAAGTTGTTTGGAACAGTGGCATTGGATCATTATTCAAATCCGTAATAAAATAGTCCCAAAGGGTGTATCTTCCATCTTCAGCCTCTGCATTTCTTTCGTAATCACTAGGATTGACTATTCTCCAACTATCAATAGTTTGATCACCTGAAGTTTGGGTGGCTTTGATTCTCATTCTAACATCGATGTATTCATCTGTATCATCATTGATGCAGTTCTTATATTCTATATGGCCAAGCCCATTTCCAGCCCCATCACAATCGAATTCAACTACGGCTTGCATGCCATTTGTCCTATGAGGGGTAAATTGAACGATTGCAGATAGAGTTGAATTTCCTGCAGAAGAGAATTCGACTTCCATCAAACCATAATCAGGGTCATCCGGCTCAGAAGAGGGATTGATGTACATAGCCAAAGTGTATGTTGAATGGCGGGGCAGGGTTGGCGTGTGCCACAAACCATCTGATGTATCTTGATTAATGATTTGACCAGTTTGATTGTCAGTGAAGTAAAATACGGTCCCCCTAGGTTTCTGAGTAACTTCGAAGCGGAAAGAATCTGAATCAAAACCTGTGTTAAATAATTCAATAAAGAATGGAGTTGGAGGGCTCAAATCATCTACAAACTGAGGAATTGTTTGGTCGAAAACTTCTGGGTTTTCAAGTTCAATAGTTGAGTTGAAAATCTGATTTTCTTGATCAGTATCCCAAAGTGAAAGCATAGGTGGCGCATATACTCCAATCTTCTCTAACTCTATCTGAATTGTAGTATAGTGTACTTCTGCCCCACTTGTATTGTAAGCTCTAACCGAGATATCTAACCTAGGTGGGGAGTTGTCTAATTCAGAAGGTGCTTGTAATGTCAGAATAGCAGTAAGCTCATTCCCGCCATCAGAAAGAGTGTATCCTTCAGGTCGATCAAATTGTGCCAACCAACTAGAATCTAAACTTGTCTGGACAGCCAACTCGACATCTATCGATGAGCCGTCATCACCAATATGACGCAAAACCAAACTAATTGGAGTAGTTTGATCTGGGGCGATATATTCCGTGTTTCTACCCATCGCATTCCGAACATCAACCCCATATCTCTCCACTATAACATCTTCATGTTCAAACACGAAAGGATTGGGGCCTTGTACATCCAAGACTGAAAGAGTAAGTGCGTACACACCCGACTGTATTCCTGATGGATAGGACCAAACAAAACTACCAACTAAACCACCGTCATCACTGCTCAACTCAGCATTATTGAATGTGTGATCTACGGGATAGCTCCCATCAGGCGCTCGCAATTGAACACTTACTTGAGTGATATCTTCTCTACCCAATGCATTGATTACATTAATCTTAAATTCCATGGACCTACAAGCATTTTGGCAGTCGTCAGCCAAAGCATTTGGATACCATTCCAAAGTTTCTGGATCTGTCCAAAGAGCACCATCAGTGAAAATTCTAACTTCACTACCTGATGCAGCATTAGACCAAAATTCCATCATTGAATAATCATCTGAATCGTCAGGATCGCCCCACATTACCTCTGCATCGCATCTGTCGCCACCAAATGGATTACCAGACTGCCCTTCACAAGTAGATTCAGCAGATATCGATAGAGTAAGTGCCCCGCCACTTGGAATTGTTTTGTATTGCCCGCCAATCCATTCCATCCTGACTATTTCTTGATTCCAACCACAACCAAAAAGATCTGAACAGGCACTCTGTTCCTTCTGAGCGGTTGATATGGTTTCTGAGCTGCCACTTTCATCTTCAATTCTCAAAGTAAATGTATATGTGGCAGTATTACCTTGACTTCCAGCAGTTGCTCTAAGATAAATTGAAACTGGTATTTCCCAATTATCGGACCCACCACCTGAAGCTTGCCTCCCTCCAACAGGCATATCGCTTAGCAAGTTTCTAGTCCTGAATTCTAGAGTTTCACTCAGGGCAGATTCGTTGCTCTGATCGCCATTGGGGGTCTTTGTGGTAAGGTACCCATCGCCACCTGCTGAAGAATTGCGTTTATCGATGTAAATATTGTAAAGTTTCACTGGAATATCATTTGTATGGAAAATTGGAGATTCTTCAAGAAGGTCATTCTGTCTAGAATTTTCTGGAAGATTCGCAAAGAGTGATGAAAACATTACAAAAACAAGAAAAAGCGAGACTATTGTTGCATTCCTAGCAACCTTAGAGGGGTTTGATGTTTGCTCCACGGCTACGCCGTGTCATCGGTCCGTTAAAGGGTTCTCCGTTCTGAGTACTCAACTTGCGTCATTATGAATCAACAATAATTTAGCCATTTTCAAAAACGCCACCTTCATGCAGTATGGCTATTACGGATGGGTGCGGGGGTTGCCAAGCCTGGTCAACGGCGCCGGACTTAAGCTCCGGTCCCAAGCGGTTCGTGGGTTCAAATCCCACCCCCCGCATAAACTATTTTTCAACAATAATCTTCTTTGATTCTAATCATTTTGCAACCAATTTCGCTCTCGTCTCCATACACATCTAGTTTGGTTGCTGTGACACTAGAAGCGATTACTTCTCTGGGTATTAGAAACGTATCCAACAAGTCAGCAACTAATGACTCAAGAAGGTTGATTCTGCCTTTGCTTACTTTATTTGAAATTGAAGATCTAATAAAATCATAATCGAGTACCTGATCAATTTCATCCTCACTAGGTTTGCATGCACCTGAAATGAAAATATCTACGTCAAATCTAATTCTTTGTTTAACACCCTGTTCTTCCTTTAGAACTCCAATCTCAAAATCAACAATATAATTCCTTAATTGTAGGGTAGTCATTGCAAATCCGAACCTATCAATAAGCATCATCTCAAGTTCTAAATTTTCCATTTAATTACCCCCTTGGTATAGAACATCAGTGGATCTAGGCATTAATCTCTCTCCCCCATCTACAAAAATTATCTGTCCGGTGACTGACTTAGCAGATACCAAAAATAATACTGCATCCCCAATATCTTGTGCAGTAGAGCCACGCTCTAAAGGAGTGGTGTTGTGAACTTCTTCAAATGATTCGATAGAGGCATGAGGTGATGGCATTGTCAGACCGGGAGCAATACCATTTACCCTGACAGAAGGAGCTAGTCCAATTGCAAGTGATTCAATAATTCCGGAAATTGCAGATTTTGAAATAGTATATGAAAGATAATCAGGATTCGGATTTGCTAATTTTTGATCAAGAATATTAATCAAAATACCACCCTCATCTGGAACTTGACTTGCAAAGTCTTTACTAAGTATAATTGGGGAAAGGGTATTGATTGCTATAGAACGATTGAAGTAATCTATATTGAATGATTCTAAATTATCATATTCGAAGAAACAAGCATTGTTAATTAATATGTCAATAGGACCAAAAAAATCAATAGATTTTGAAAATAATTTCATTACTTGTTCTTGATTCCCTAGATCAGATTGAATTGTGGCTACAGATGTAATTTTACCAAGTTCATTTGCTAGTAAATCGGCTTCTGATTTTGAAGAATTATAGTGAATAATAACTTTATGACCAGCATTTGCTAGAGAGCGACAAATTTGCGCCCCTATCCTACATGCCCCACCAGTAACCAATGCAACTGTCATCCCGCCACCTTCTAGATATCGGAACTAATCTGTTCTCTTGAGCCTACCGCGTTGATTTTGACTACTTTGTTATCAAAGCCTTAACTTAATGCACCTCTTCGCTAGGCTTGGAGATTAAGTTGGCCGGACACAATCTACCCCAAGCAGATGTTTCTGATGTGATGTCTGGAGGATGTGGAGGTGCGGCTAGAATGACTGTTGAAATGAGGCGTAAATCAGAAAGAAAGCGGCTGCCAGAATGGTTCAGAACCACTTTACCAGTTGGAGAAGCACAATTTCTTTTCAATGAAACTAAATCTCGTGTAAAAGAAAATAATCTTAACACCGTTTGTGAAGAGGCTAGATGTCCTAATGTTCATGATTGTTGGGGAAGAGGAACTGCTACATTCATGATTGCTGGCCAAGAATGTACTCGATCTTGTAGATTCTGTGCTGTTGGAACTGTGAAAACCCCACCACCAATTGATAAAGATGAGCCAATTAAATTAGCTGATGCCGTAATTAAAATGGGTATATCTCATGCTGTTATTACTGTCGTAAATAGAGATGACTTAGAAGATGGGGGCGCCAGCCATTACAAAAAATGCATTGAAGAAGTAAAGAAGAATGCACCTGAAGTCACAATAGAATTTCTTTGTTCAGATTTGGATGGCAATATGTCAGCACTCGCTAACTTACTGCACGAGAGCCCACTATCAGTTTTCTCACACAACGTTGAATGCGTCCCTAGATTGGACGAAGTTGTTCGCGATTCACGAGCTTCTTTTAGTCAATCATTGTCTATTCTAAAAGAAGCTAAAAAACTTAGACCAGATATACTAACTAAAAGTAGTTTGATGGTCGGAGTCGGGGAAACTGATGAAGAAGTAGAAGAGGCTATGGAATTACTTAGAAAGGCTGATGTTGATATCATAACAATAGGTCAATACCTACAACCATCTTGGAAACATTTAGCAATTGATAGGTTTCCAAATCCTGAGCAATTCTCAATTTGGGATGATGTGGCTAGAAAAATAGGTTTCAAAGCAGTGGCAAGTGGCCCTTTGGTCCGCTCATCTTACCGCGCTGGTCTGCTACTATCTGAAGCCAACCTAGAAAGAATTACATAGCAAAATTTGAACAATTTGAATTAATGATATTTTAGCCCGCCCATCTAAAGATGGGCATTAATGAAAATCATCATAGTCATGGCACCAAGAGGAGAATACATGACAGGGGGGGACGAGGTCGAAAAATCCGAGGGTTTCAATGTCCCGGAAGCGCCCTGCAGACCTGGAGAAAAATCTAATTTTGAAACTTGGACTTATCATCCTGAAGACCTAAGTAAACCAAATCCAAAAACCTGCAATTATGAAGACACAATAGAACACGCTTCTGGTTTGGTTAGAGTCCTAGACGACAATGGAGTTGCAAGTGGTGAATGGAATCCAAATCTTAGTGCTGAAGAACTTCTATTGGGTCTCGAGCACATGTGTAGGCTGAGAATCTTCGATGACCGAATGATGAAAATGCAGAGGACTGGAAAGTTGTCATTTTACATGAGATCACTAGGCGAAGAGGCTATTGCAATTTCTCAAACAATGGCTTTGGAGGAACAAGATTGGCTATTCCCCACATACCGGCAACCTGGATGCCAATTTGTTCGTGGCAGAAGTATGGTCAGTATGATTAATCACTGCATTGGAAACGTAGAAGATAATGTGAAAGGTAGGCAGATGCCTGTACATTACACATATCGAGATGGGCACTATATCTCTGTTTCTAGCCCTGTAGGGACTCAATTCCCACAAGCAGTTGGTGTGGCAATGGCAAGTGCGTACAAAGGAGATGACCAAGTCACAATTACATGGATTGGTGAGGGGGCAAGTGCTGAAGGAGATTATCACTATGCTGTCAATTTTGCTAGCGTTTTCAAACCCCCTGTTATTCTTTGTGTAGTGAATAACCAATGGGCGATTTCCACCCACAGAAATTTTGCATCTGGTGGTGAAAATTTTGCAAGAAGGGGGATTCCTTACGGAATTCCATCATTCAGAGTAGATGGCAATGATTTCCTTGCTTTATATTCAATGACAAAATGGGCAAGGGAAAGGGCTAGTTCAGGAATGGGACCGACTCATATTGAAATTCTAACATATAGGACTGGAGCGCACAGTAGTAGTGATGACCCAAGTCGATATAGGCCAGCCGATGATCATGAAGAATGGCCCGGTGGCGACCCAATTGAAAGGCTAAAAAATCACTTAATCTCAATAGGAGAATGGAGTGATGAGCAACATATGGATTTAGAAAAGAAGCTCGACGAAGAGGTGGTTGCAGCATACAAAGAAGCAGTGACTTACGGGGACCTTGCTAATGGGCCCTGGCCGCCTGCTAGCACAATATTTACTGAAGTATACGAAGAGGTCCCTTGGCACATTCAAGAGCAACGAGAGGAGTTAGGAAAGTAGGTGATTTGATGGTTGAAATGAATATGATACAATCACTTAACAGCGCTCTTGATAATTTGTTGGAATCTGACGAAAGTGTCTTAATTTTTGGAGAAGATGTTGGTTACTTTGGAGGAGTTTTCCGAGTCACAGATGGTTTGCAAGATAAATATGGGAAAAGGCGGGTCTTTGATGCCCCTCTTGCAGAAGGTGGAATTGCTGCCATAGCTTTTGGAATGGGTCTAAACGGGCTTCGTCCAGTTATGGAAATTCAATTTGCAGATTACATATTCCCGGCATACGATCAAATTGTAAATGAGATGGCAAAACTTCGTCATAGAAGCGGTGGTGAATTTAGTACCCCTGTAACAATTAGAGCTCCTGCAGGAGGGGGAATTAAGGGAGGCCACCATCACTCACAATCACCTGAATCCCAATTTACCCACACACCTGGAATTAAAGTGTTATACTGCTCTAACCCATACAATGCAAAGGGACTTTTAATTAGCGCAATTGAGTGTAATGACCCCGTAGTTTTCTTTGAACCAAAAAGATGTTATCGCGGTCCTTTCTATGGCGACCCGCATAACGTTCCAACTTGGAAAGACCACCAATATTCTGATGTTCCTGAGGATCATTACACGATTCCGATTGGAGAAGCAAATTTAGTAATGGAAGGTGAAGAATGTACAGTGATTGCTTGGGGCGCAATGGTTCATGTAGCAGAGCAAGGGATTCGAGATTCAGGGATATCCTGCGACCTAATTGACCTACAATCTTTAGTTCCTTGGGACCGCGACGCGGTAGTAAATTCGGTAAAAAAAACTGGTCGGTGTGTAATAGTTCATGAAGCCCCTAAGACTAGTGGTTTTGGTGCTGAAATGTCTGCTAGTATCCAAGAAAGATGCTTCTACCACTTAGAGAACCCAATAGAGAGGGTTACTGGTTGGGATACTCCTTTCCCACATAGTACTGAATGGGATTATTTACCAAGCCCTACTAGAATTTCTGAAGCAATAAAAAGAACACAGGAGGATTAGTAATGGGAATTTATGCATTCAGATTACCAGATATTGGAGAAGGCGTTGTCGAGGGCGAAGTGGTCCAATGGCATGTAGAAGTTGGAACAGAAGTTGCTGAAGATGATGCTTTAATCGATGTTATGACCGATAAAGCAACAGTCACCATACCAAGTCCAGTTTCAGGAAAAGTCCTCTCAACAGTTGGAAAAACTGGAGAAATAATTGCAGTGGGCGCCGTTTGCATTGAGTTTGAAGTCAGCGGCGATGGAAATGCACCTGCTAGTTCAGAAAAATTAGAAGAAACTGAACCAGAACCAAGTGCTGTTACGCCTCCTGAATCAGAAGATGATTCTAAAAAAGTTCAACAATCAAAACCCAAAAATATAGAAGTTAAAATTGAAAACAATTCTAACGATTTACCTAAGGGCAGGGGTTTGAGTGGTAGGGTTTTGGCATCTCCAGCAGTTAGAAGGAGAGCTAAAGATGAAGGCATCGATCTTAATTTGGTCAAAGGCAGTGGCCCTGGTGGCAGAGTTGGCCATTCAGATTTGGATAACCACCTTGAAGTTGGAGATTCCGGAGGCGGAATTAAATTTTCACAACCAGGGGAACCAGCAGAAGGAATTACTGAGATTCCAATAGTTGGACTAAGAAGAAAAATAGCGGAACAAATGACTGAATCATACACGAAAATTCCTCATTTCTCATACTTTGAAGAAGTTGATGTGACCGATTTAGAAGCGCTTAGACAATGGCTAAATGCTAATAGATCTGAAAATCAGCCAAAACTGACTTACTTGCCTTTCATAATGCAAGCTTTGGTCAAACTTTTCAGAGAAGGTCACCAAGGATGTAATGGACATTATGATGATGATAAGGAAGTTCTTATGTTACACAATGCAGTAAATATTGGAATAGCAACTACAACTGACCGAGGCCTATATGTCCCAGTTGTAAAAAATTGTGAAGCAAGAAACATTTGGGAACTTGGAAGTGAGTTGCGAAGAGTTTCTGGATCCGCTAGAGATGGTACTGCAACACTTGATGAACTGACTGGTTCAACATTTACCATCACATCACTTGGCAGAGATGGGGGAATAGGCGCGACACCAATTATCAATACCCCAGAGGTGGGTATTCTTGGAGTTCATAAAGCAATAGAAAGGCCTGTTGTTGTGGACGGAAAAATCACAATCAGGAGAATGATGAATCTTTCATCATCATGGGATCATCGAGTTGTAGATGGTGCTGATGGTGCGGCTTTAGTTCAAGGTTTGAAACATCTTCTTGAACATCCGACACAGATACTTTGAGGTTAATTGTATGGAACAAATTTCTTGCCAAGTATTGGTGGTTGGAGCCGGACCCGGTGGTTATGTGGCTGCAATTCGTGCTGCTCAACTTGGACTAGATACGGTAATTGTTGAAGGAGATAAAGCCGGTGGCACCTGCCTCATTAGAGGATGTATTCCTTCAAAGGCGATTATTCATGCTGCTGAGAAGTTTGAATCATTAAAATCCCATCAAGAAGGCCATATGGGCTTGAAAGTTGATGGTAGCGTATCTATTGAGATGTCTGATTTAATTGATTGGAAGAATAATATTGTTGAAAAACTGAACAAAGGTGTTGAAGGTCTGCTAAAGGGAAATGGTGCAAGGTTAGTCAAAGGTTGGGCACATTTCCTAGATGGAAAAACATGCAATGTTACAGATTCTAATGGCAATAAAATTGCACATATTTCTACTGAAAATGTAATTCTTGCTACTGGTTCTGAACCTATTGAATTACCATTTATGCCATATGATGAAAAATATGTCATATCCTCTACCGGAGCTCTTGATCTTGAAGAACTGCCAGAGAAAATTGCAGTAATTGGGGGTGGTTACATAGGACTTGAACTTGGATGTGCCCTTAGAAAGTTAGGTGTAGAAATTACAGTAATTGAAGGGCTTGAAAATATAGCTTCAATTTTCGATGCGGAATTAAGAAGGCCACTTGAAAGGTGGTTAAAGAAGAATTCAGTAAAGGTTCTAACAAATTGCATGGCAAAAGGTGTAGAAATTAATGGAAATGAAGTTAAATTATCTTGGACAAATGTAGATGGTGAAGAGAATTCTGACATTTTCGATAAAGTACTCGTTACAGTAGGAAGAAAACCAAATACCCAAGGTTGGGGAATTGAAGAAATGGGAATTAAATTGGATAAAGATGGAAGATTTGTTGCAGTCGATTCACAATGCAGGACAAATATGAGAGGAATATATGCCATTGGAGACCTAATTGGGGAACCCATGCTAGCCCATAAGGCAAGCGCACAGGGTGAAATGGTAGCAGAGATTATTTCTGGAGAAAAACGTGATTTTAATCCTGTTGCAATTCCAGCAATAGTATTCACTGAGCCTGAAATAGTGACCGTCGGAATGGATCAATTAGAAGCGGAAGCAGAAGGTGAAGAAGTAATAGTAGGAAAGTTTCCCCTTGCTGCTAACGGTAGAGCTCTAACACTGGAGGCAGAAAAAACTGGGGGCTTCATTCGAGTTGTTGCTAGGAAATCGGACCATGTGATCCTAGGTATTCAGGCTGTTGGAAGTCACGTAGCAGAACTTTCTGGCGCTTTTATTCTAGCTTTAGAGATGGGTTCTTTGTTGGAAGATATTTCAGGAACTATTCATGCGCATCCCACAATGACTGAATCATTCCATGAAGCAGTCCTCAAAACACTTGGACATGCTATACATTCGTTGTGATCTAATGCGAGAATTCGTCGTGCTACGCGCCGGCATTGTAGAACATGAATTAGTTTCCAAAGAGATGAAAAGGTTACAAAAAATGAGAATTGAAAATTCTATTCAAGATACTCTAATTTTAGTTGAACATCCAGAGATTGTGACCGTTGGGCCGCGTGCAAAAAATGATGGCGTTATTATTCCTCAAAAATATGAAAGCACCTCTATAGACCGTGGCGGAGGAGTAACGTGGCATGGTTCGGGGCAACTTGTTGCTTACCCAATTTTTCATTGGGATTTGAATGACGAAAGAAGCGTTTCTAGAATAATAAATAAACTAGAACAATGGGTCATTGATTCACTAAGTGCAATTGGAATTGAAGCATCTAGAGATCAAAGGATGCAGGGTGCTTGGTATTCCAATCAAAAAATATCTAGTGTAGGGTTACAATTTCT
>CAYNXD010000024.1:0-16617 GCA_964401115.1 uncultured Candidatus Poseidoniales archaeon
ATATTGGCGATTAGCGTTGATTCTCCCTTCTCAAACTCAGCTTTCGCAGAATCAAATGGGATTACTTTTCCAATACTGTCTGATTATTCACGATCAACAATTCAAGCATATGATGTTGCGTTGGATGATTTTGCAGGCATGGATGGATACACTGCTGCGCAAAGAGCCGTTTTCATAGTTGATGAAAACGGTGACTTGGCATGGAAGTGGATTGCTGACGTCCCTTCAGAAGAGCCTGACTATGCTGAGATAGTCGCGTTCTTGACTTAAGATTTAGATTCGATATTAAGCATCGTGATCGCTAAGTTTCGCATCGTCATCTTCAGGTGCCATAATGTAATTATTATACAATATTGAGCAAGATATTGCGCCCAATAATGGCCCTGCCCAATAGTACAGGATATGATTCATGTCGGCCATATCAGTGAAGCCCCAAGTCCCCATCCATCTTGCTGGGTTCATTGCAGCACCAGTTAGTCCTCCACCCATCATTATGTCTACAGCCACCATCATTCCGATTCCCCATCCTCCAATTGCAGGAGCTCTTGGATCAACCGCAGTTCCCCAAATTGCGAATAGTAGTAGGAAGGTTAGAACAGCTTCAACTCCTATTATACCCAACATTCCTAATTCTGAATGTGGGGCGGGAGTACCCATTCCATGGCCTTCCATGGCGATTGGTCTTCCATCAAGAAGGAGATATAACGCCAATCCTGCAACACAGGCACCAAGAAGTTGAGAGCCGATATATTTCATTCCAGTTGAATTATCCATTTTTTCTACTACCATCATTGAGATAGTTACTGCTGGATTAATATGGGCTCCTGAGATATTCATTGTTGCTGTAACTACAACTGCTAGCACAACACCATGCGCCAATGCTACAGTTAACAAATCCCCCCCCATCATTATAGATCCAGCACCGATGAATGTCAATGCAAAAGTACCTATACATTCACTTAGCAATTTACTTTCCAAACTTTTTTCACTCATGTATTCACCTTTCTTGTCATGTTTGGTAACAGAAGCGAATGATAATTATTTCTAGTAAATAGAATGGGTAATTCAGCCCCACTCATCATTATCATCGAATTCGTTATTGCGAGTTCTAATTAGTGCCCCAATAACAAGTAAAGCTACCAATAATAAAGCAATTTGAACAGTGGGCTGTGATAGTAAATCGATAATTCCACCAGATGTTGATGTTTCATTTTGCTCACAGGGATCACAATTCACAATATTGCATTCTTGAGTAATTGGAATATCATAGGTATACCCGCAGCACCCCTCACAAGTTTTTGTTTCTGGATTTTCTATTTCATCTTCCACAATGAATTGAATAGTGGAGGAGTTGCTGTTTCCCGAAGCGTCGGATGAGTTCACTATAGCAGTATAATCGCCAATTGACAAGATGAATTCAGAAGTTAATAGATGGTTTTTCTTCATAGCCAGTTCATCACCATCAATGGTATAATCCCCTACTGTGACTTTTTCTGTTGCTTCTTCAGATGTGTACCAAGAAATTTGAATTCTGTTGTCATCTAGAACTTCAACTACTAAGTTGAGTATTTCTGGTGGGACATCATCTACAATTGTACTAGTGTTAAATGTGAGAGTCAATGGATCAACACCCTCTACAAAAATAATACATTCATAACTTGTATCTCCTTCTAAACCAGTAACTTGTAGGGTGTGAGATAACCCTCCGACTTCTTCCATGAAACTGAGATTACCACATGTCACATTTGCCCCAGATTCTTGGGTAGTTGACCAGGTTAGAATAGCAGAGTTACCAGTTGTACTAACCACCTTTGCTCCATACACTTGTTGTGCTACTTCAGGGAGTTCAATTCCTGTAATTACTGAATATTGCTGATCATTAACATCGAATGTGTTGAGCATTTCAGACTGATTATCTCCTTCAATTACGATATCTAGCACATTTGGATCATAATCAATTCCATCATTCGGATTTGGATCTGCACCACCCCCTAATCTCCATGTTTTTGCCTCTGAATCAACTTCACGCCACTTGCCTGGGCCAAAACCATCCTGAGATCCTGATATGATAACGAAACGATAGTTAGGGATATCGTCACCTATGACAGTCTTTGAAACAGTAATTGTCACGGTCTTAGTATTGATATCACCTGAAACTTCGATACCTTTTGCGCTGGTCTCCCCACTTAGAGCATCAACTGACTTTACCGCACCAGGCTCACCAGTTGCTGAGATTGCCACCTCCCAAGCCCAATCATCGTGAATAACAACATTGGCACCTTCTAGAGTATCAGTTTCTCCCCAAATGTAATCTCCCCTATCAACGTAAATCTGTACTATTTGATGGCTGAAGCCATTAGATAGACTCCAATAGTCAGTCATCTCAGCAAATGTTACCTCAAAGCGAGCATTCCAAGAACTCTGACTGATTTTTAGATTGGTGATATCGAATAAACCATGACCTGGGGCGAAGTCACTTGCTAGAGGATAAACGTAGTTTCCATTCCCATCTTCATCCCCAATAGGATCATCGAAATCGAGTAGAGTAACCCATTCTTCTAGGTCAGGCATAATCATTTCAGCAGGTGCAGGGGGTGCTATTTCGATATCAACGCCATCCCCATAAGAGGTACTGTTAATCAATGAAGTGACTACCTTAACTCGAGTAGAATATCGAGGGGCTAATCCTAATTCGGACCATGGTATTTGGAATTCAAAAATTTCGTCAGCAGCACAACCACCAAGGATTGATTGCCCGACTAGGTTCCATCTTTCAGAATCACCTATTTTTCCTTGGGCCGAGAACAAATCGTATTTTGCCTTCCCATCTTCTCTGAGTTGATCGAAGTTAAATGATACCATATTCTTAGCAGGGAAGCCTAGAATTTGATTTCCATAGAAGGTTCTGAAGTTAGTTTGCACCTCGTTGAAATTAATGGCATTGGGTTGCATGAAGTAAATCGACACATCAGCTGAATTCAATTCATCTTCATTCCAATTAGCGGGGGACGAACCAAGATCTATCCTGACATATACACTTGAAGCATCATAACCAAGGTGAAACGATTCAATATCTAGTTCGCTATCTTCGCTACTGGTTGCATCGTACATTGCAGCCCCATCCCATTCACCTGGTAAGGAGATTCCATCTATCATCGGTTCAATTGTGCCATCATATGGACTAATTGGTGATGCAGGTCCAGTCCATAGGTCCTGTAAATAAGGAGGTAAATCAAGATTTATAGCACGATAAATATTTGATAGATGGACCTTGAATAAGACATCCCAGTTTTCGTCATATCCGCTATCTTGATCAAGCCCATACCACCAAAACCAATCGCTACCTTCAGCAATATAGAGCGATTCCCAAGCATTTTCCAAACCAGAGTGATTTGGATTTTCATTTTCAAAATCCACCAAAGCTTTACGCGCCTCTATCAACCTCTGCCATGCAAGACTTTCCTCAGCTTCACCAGCCCATGTGCGAAGCGTCCCGTCTATCCAAGAGCCAGTTCCAATTGTTTGGATGTGGGGTAAGGTTGTGTTTTTGGTAAGGAATTCACTAGGGGTTGTTGTGACGATTGTAGGGTGTGTCGCTAATCTTCCATACCATTCTTCCATGAATGGGCGGGCATTGTCGGCATGTTGAAATTCTGACATGAACATCCAATTTTCTCCATCAAGGGCAACAGTTAGGAGATGCTCAGAAGGGTCTTCTCCTGAATCAAGCAATTCTTGTCTAATATTGTCAATGTAGGAAATAAAATCTGACACAGCGGCTTCTGGAGTCATTGAACCATATTGAAAGGCAATACGATCAGATATCACACGATCCCGGAAGATTACTGCTACCTCACCGCCTTCGGAACCAGTAGCAACCCAAGGCTTGGCTAGATTTCTAGCATCTTCAACATCGATAAATTCTCCATTAGAATCAGTAGATTGCTTGAGCAACTCTTCATCAGTAACCATCCATTCAATATCCACGCTTGATACCGGTTGAACCATTGCTGGAGAAACCGCTTGTTCGCTAGGCCACATACCTACTGGACGGAATCCTAATTCCTCTTCAAACAAATCCATTCCAGTAATTAGGTGATTTTGGACATCTTCAGGCCAAGCCTCTTTGTTCACTTGAATACCATCCTCCATAGTCCATCCATCCATCATAAGCAAGGGCATGATTGGATGATAGTATGGAGTGGTGGTCAGTTCAACTTGACCAGATTCTGCCAGTTCGCTGTACATTGGCAAAACATTACCCATTTCCTGATGTTGAGTGTCAATTACGTACATCAAATCATCATGAGTGTAGTTTCCGTATTGCATGAAGAGATTAATTAGGCCTTGGTTATGATGGCTTGAATTATACATTCCTTGTACATAATCAGGTGAAAACTGGTAGAGGTACCATAGAACCTGAAGGTCTAGAAAATCTTGAGGGGGGAGTAAATCGTCGTCCATTATTGTATTTGGTTTCAAGTTATGTAGCGTCATGTCATAGAGTTCCGAATATTTGGCACTAGATGGATATAGCCAAGATTGTTTATCACCAATTTCAGAAACATTGTAAATCCACCCACTATTCCAAAAAGATTGGAATTGCATTGTATGTAATTCTAGAGCAGTAGCATTTGGGTATCCTCCATCGGGCCACGATCTCTTTGCAATATCTGTGTGAATATCCAAAGTCTCAGTGTTATGATAATCAACCAGTTGCTCGATAAAAGATGGCACCAGGTTGTAAGTTACTTTGGTATCAGTGTCAGCTAGGATTCCTGGCGAATCAACATACTCAGTCATCGAGTGGACCCTAACCCAAGGCATCTCGTACGTATTGGTCAGTTTATTCTTGTAATATGGTTGATGTTGATGAAAAACAATTGCCAAATTCAGCGCATCTGATACCTTTTCTACTGCATCAGTTTCTATTACAGGTAAAGTTGAAGGATTCACAGATTCATTGACATTGGCTATGTGCCAAGCATGAGTGAAAGTTTCAGCTCCATTAGCTGATGAAGGATTCTCAATAGGAAAAGAGGTCCAAACGTGTCCTTCATTTTGCCATTGTGAATACGCAATTAATTCAAACGAGGAGGGGGTCCCAATGGCATTCCAAGGTAGAGATATTTCAGTGACCTTATTATTCTCCCAACCAGCATAAACTTGGACATTAGTTGATTTTTCAATCCAAGTCGAACCATCGTATTCAATGTGTCTAAAGTAAGAATCATTTTCCATTACAAAACCATGGTCTGCTGCGAAAGGTAAGGTGTGTGCGAAGTGCCAATCTTTACTCAGAACAGATCCACCTTCACTACTATTGATGTAAATGAACAAATCAGCGCCTTCACTGGATGATTTCCAATCGGTTCCATCCCATGCAATGTACAGATTTTCTGAATCCCAAGTCATTGAAAATGTTACATTATTTGCATCTGTTGCCATGTGGGATTCATTTGACCACTCACCTAGATTACCATCAATTGTAATTGTTTCAGGAGTGTTTGCTGAGGCAAAGATAAATCCACTTTGAATTAAAAGAATGCAGCAAATGAAGAGTGCCTTACGCATCATCTGATATTTGCTCCAGTGATACCTTCAAAGGTTTTCCCCTCTCACAGTAAAACATGAGAAGAAAGGTTGGTGTGCTATGCCATATCACATCTCTCCCAACAATAAACATAGAATCATGTATGCGATTTGTTGACTATTTATCCAGTACCAATATTTCAATATGGCAAATGCTGCCAATCACTCCACCGGATTTCTATGGTTCTCCATACGCTTCTTCATCTGCCTTTGCAGGATGTGAAAGTTTAATTGCAGGGGGTGAAGATATTTCCATGGAAGAAGAGTCCTATTGGCTCGAAGATTGGGCATTGTTCAAAACAATCAGAGAGGCACATGAAAACAAGCCATGGACTGACTGGCCTGTAGAATTGAGAGACCGTCATCCAGAAGCTATGGAAAATTGGAGGAAAAAAATACATCCTGAGATAATCAATCAAACTAAATTTCAATACAATTGGCTCGAACTGAAAAAATACGCTAATGAAAGACAGGTTTCACTAATTGGCGATGTACCAATTTTCGTTGCTCATGATTCTGCAGACGTGTGGGCTCATCCACATCTTTTCCAACTTGAAAAAGACGGACACCCTAGCCTTGTTGCAGGGGTGCCGCCGGATTATTTTAGCGAAGACGGGCAACGTTGGGGTACAGTACTATATCGTTGGGAAGAACATCACGCAGAGGATTTCAAATGGTGGAGAGAAAGGATGTCTAGGATGACGAAATTATTTGACGTTGTTCGAATAGATCATTTTCGTGGCTTTCATTCTGCATGGGCAATTCCAGTTGAAGATGATAATGCTAGAAATGGATTTTGGCAAGAGGGTCCAGAAGACGAAATCATCAAACATATCATCGATGAGGTAGGTGATTCATCCAAAATAATTGCAGAAGACCTTGGAATAATCCCATCCGAAGTTGTTGATTTGAGAAAGCGGTACAATCTGAAAGGAATGGCTGTATTACAGTTTGGATTTGATGGTAATTTAACATCCAACCCTCATTATCCACCTAACATCAAGGGTGACTTAGTTGCTTACACTGGAACCCACGATAATGATACAACAAGAGGGTGGCTGAATAGTTTGAATGAAGATACGCTTACCAATGTTAAAAAACTAATAAAAAGAGAAGAAATAATTGTGAAAGACATTATTCAACAAGCACTTTCTTCAAAATCAGAAATGGTCATCATCCCTGTTCAAGATTTACTGAATATTGATTCAAGTGGGAGAATGAATATCCCTGGTGTTGCAGAAGGTAATTGGAAATGGTCCTTTGATTGGAAAGATTTGGAAAACACTTCATTAATGGTATAGGGTGAATATGATAACCTCTTTCAGATTCGACAACCTTGATGGGTATTGTTGCCTACTTGACTGCCGAGATAGGTTTTGAGAGTTCTCTTCACACCTATTCTGGTGGCCTTGGCGTTTTGGCTGGTGACCACATCAAATCAGCAGCCGATGCCGGTCTAGAATTGGCCGCTGTAACTTTGCTTTACCGTGAAGGTTATGGTCGCCAGCATTTGGATTCAAAAGGAAATCAAACTGAAACTTTCGGTGAGATTGACCCAGATGACTTTCTTTGTGATACCGGTGTAGAGATTTCTCTTCCTTTAGATGGTGGGGAGCTATATTCTAAAATTTGGTTATATCGAATAAAAGGTGTCTCTACATATTTTCTAGATACCCGCCATCCCAATAATTCGAAGGAGCACGCATCTTTAGGAAACAGGTTGTATGGCGGAGATGATAGAACTAGGATTCGTCAAGAATATCTCCTTGGTGTAGGTGGAATCAGAGCATTGCAAAAACTTGGGCATGAAATTTCAGGCTTACACCTCAATGAAGGACACTGTACTTTCGCCATGCTTGAGATGTTGAGACAAGGATGGACCAGAGAAGAATTATCCAATCGTTCTCTTTTCACTACCCATACTCCGGTGCCAGCAGGACATGATAGATTTTCATGGCAAGATGTTGAGGAGGTTATGCAAGATCTTCTCCCAGAAGATGTTAGACAATTGGGTGGCGAGGAGCGCTGTTCAATGAGTCACCTAGGCATTTCTTTGGCTGGCCATGTTAATGCTGTATCAAATCTGAATGCTTGGGTCGCATCATCCATGTTTGAAGGAACTCATATTGAACCAATTACTAACGGAGTTCATCACACCACCTGGACCTCTTCGCCCTTAGCGCAAATCTATGACATCCATCTTTCTGGTTGGCGTGAAGATCCAACAATTCTAGCACACGCAGGTAGATTACCCGATGATGCCTTGATTTCAGCACGAGCTCAAGCGAGAGGGATATTGCGAGAACTTGTTTTCGCTAGTACAGGAATTGAATTAGAAGAAGCTCGTTTGACGATTGGTTTTGCTCGTAGATTCGCAACTTACAAGAGAGCTAATTTGATATTCAGCAATCTTGAGAAACTGCGTGAAATAGGGAGCGGCAAAATACAGTTTGTTTTCGCTGGAAAGGCCCACCCACGTGACGAAGGAGGAAAGCAACTCATACGTGATGTATTTGCAGGGGCCAATCAAGTTGCAGATGAAATTCCAGTGGCATTTCTAGAAGATTATTCCATGGCGACTGGTCTAGCAATGACAGCAGGCGTAGATATATGGTTGAATAATCCAGTTAGGCCGATGGAAGCATCTGGAACAAGTGGTATGAAAGCAGCAATGAATGGTGTTCCAAATTGCTCAATTCTCGATGGTTGGTGGCCTGAAGCCTGTGAGCATGGAGTAAACGGTTGGGGAATAGGTGAATCAGAAGATGAACGTGATGACAAGAGAGATGCAGAATCACTCTATCGAATTCTTCAGAATGAAGTATTGCCTACGTGGGAGGAAGGGAATGATCGTTGGGCCAATATGATGAGAGCTTCAATTGCTACTAGTGCTAGATTCACAGGGGCACGAATGATTAGCGATTATCGTAGGTTTTACGATTCTTTTATGGGCGCTTGAAGTACATCAAAATGTACCCAATTATTGCCATTACTAAAATAATCATTAGAGCATATACGATTAATCTACCACCCTCAATTCCACCAGTTTCAGTAGTTGAATCTTTGTTATCTTCATCTCCTGAACTAGAATTATCCCACTCTATGTTGTCGTTGTCTAAATCATCAGGAATACATCCGTCATATCCTACCATAGAACGATTTTCAAAAGGAGTATTTGGACAACCATCTTCTCCATCAGGTATTCCATCTTCATCACCATCGTAAATGATTATACAACCATCCTCATCAACTGCAGTGAACCAGAATGGTGTGTTTGGACAACTATCATCATCATTACAAATCCCATCTTCATCACCATCATCACAAGGTTCGGGTTCAGGCTCCGGTTCTGGCTCCGGTTCTGGCGGACAAGAACAATCTACAGGGTCTCTGTTTGAACCATCCCAACACATATCGGTTGGACATATTACAGATCCATTTAATGTGGAGTTTATTGTACCATTTCTAACACCTTCAATGAAATTTAGGAGAAATATCATCACATCGCCATCTCTCCATTCTTGATTACTAATTCCATGCCCAGCCCCCTGGATGAGATGATATTCGTAGGTTGAATCGTTCTCTTCCAAGGAAGCTGCGAAGATTTCACTTTGACTTGGGGGAACTGATGTATCATTAGTGCCATGAAGAATGAGAATGGGCGGCTCATCTCCTTCAACTAGTAATGCAGGACTAGCAGATATGAGTGTTAAATTACTGCAATCCACATCCCATGTACAATTCAACAATAATTCCGCCACCCATGGCCTATTGGGGACATTTGCTTCTGCATGGTTGGCAAGTTCGTACATATCAGAGGGGCCAAACCAATCAACTACGCCATTAATTTCGCTGGTAACATTCATACTTCCCAGAGAAGCATTGTCATACATAGTATCTCCATTAGTAACAGCGAGCATTGCAGCCAAGTGACCTCCTGCAGACGAACCTCCAGCAATTATCATTTCTGAATCAATACCATAGTTCTCTGAATTTTCTTTCAACCATCTAATTGCCGCTTTACAATCTTCAATTTGTGCTGGCCATATGGATTCAGAACTTAATCGGTATTCTATGCTAGCAACCGCCCATTCCCCAGTTCCTTCCCCATATAATTGGAGAGCCGGACTTTCAGGGTGGAGTTGCTTATTTCCACTGATCCAACCGCCTCCATGGATGTAAATGAACAAAGGATGTGGGCCAACTCCTTCAGGTACGTAAAGGTCCAATAACAAAGTTCCACCATCGTAGGAAGCGTATTCTAAATTGGCATATGTTGTACCTTGAGTCGCATATTCACAAGACCCATCATCTTCAGTAGCATTGGGATTATGATTAGTTGCATTTTCATCTAAGCAGCCAGGAATTTCAGGCTCTAAGGGTGTATTATTTGCTAGTTCTTCATTTGTTAGAATTGATACACTATTTACTGGAATAGTAAGAATATTATTGTTTATTGAAGCAGAACCAAAAGCGATTGAATGATTATTGTACATGGCACCTATGTTGATGTTCTCAGCAGTTTGTCCTCGATTTAAGACAATCAACGAAGACTCTCCACCATATTCTCTAGAAAAAACTACAATTTCTGAAGAGTTGTAAATAGAAGAATATCCCCCTCTACGTAAGGTGTCTAGTTCAAGACGAAGAGAGCCTAGAGAACTGATATTCTCCTGCAAGATATGTTCCCTGTGGTTCCAATTATCAGAATCACGCCATAGATGGCGGTTATCGGGATCCGCACCCCCATATTCGCCATACTCATCTCCTTGATAGATGACTGCCGCTCCTGGTGTGGTTAGTAGCCATGAATGTGCCTGCAAAGATGCTCGATATGGGGCATTAGTTCCAGGCTCGCCGGGGAGGCCATCTTCTTGCCATTGATTCCATTCATCATTTGTCCCCGGGTCAGCGCGGCTCGCGAATCGAGGGACATCATGACTTCCAACGAATGGCACCATGGTTGCCCCATTCTCATATTGATCCTGACTACGTGCTGTCCAGTAATCGAGGTGTTGATAGTCCATGTTCCCGGATGTAAATACATTATCTACAACGGCATGATAGAGAACAAAATCAGCTTGCCCATCAAGTCCATCAGGCCCAATGTAATTGTTAATTGTGCCATATTCATTGGCATTATCTTGTAAGTTGTGTCCAGCCCAACCCATTGCGGTCTCACCTTTGAGATAGTAATCAGTACCTATTGATTCAAACCGCTCTCTTACTTGAGTTCCGAAGTTGTAGATCGCCAAATCATCAACGTGCTTGACAGCATCAATACGAGCCCCATCCAAATCAAATCTCTCAAGCCACCAAAGACCGTCTTCAATCATCTGTTCAGATGCAGCCCTATTCTTCCAGTTGAGGTCTGGCATGTAAGTACGGAATTGACAATCTAGCCGATGCTCTGTCCAGTCACAATTCTGTGTGCCACAAAGACAGCCCTGATTGAACCAATCAGGATTATTAGTGTAGTATGGATGGTCCTCATGAACATGATTTACCACAAAATCACCCATGACTCGAATACCATTTTCATGCGCAGCGGAAACCAGATTTTCCAATTCTTCTTCAGTTCCAAGTCTATCATCCAGACTTCTAGGTTCTATTGGCCAATATCCATGGTAGGACGAAACCTCATGTTGCCCATCTCCCGCAACTTCAGTTCCATTTGCTGCCGTATTGAATGGTGTTAGCCAAAGTGCATTGACTCCAAGATTATTGAAGTATCCCGATTGAATCATCTGGGTAACGCCTGCAAAGTCGCCACCTAACCAGTCGGCACCCTGAGCAGCAGATGTTGCAGGAGGATTGTTTGAAGGATTTCCATCCACAAAGCGGTCAGTCATCACCATATAGATTAGAGCGTCATCCCAAATGAAATTAGATTGCTCACCAATCCAGAAAGGAAGTAGCAATTCTTCGGCATCATCATTATTAGCGTCTTTACCAACTACTTTTAGTGTATATTTTCCTGATGCTAATTCATCAATAGATAAGGTTAGTGACCAATTATTAGAGTCCCAAACACCACTAACTGTTGATTCAACAAAATTGTGCATGATAGTTGCTGTGACAGAATCCGGTACCGCATTATTTCCACCAGCCCAAAACAAAATTTTAGCATTAATTTCATCTTCATTAATTGAGTATGAATCTAAACTTAGCGAAGGTAGTTCTGTATTCTCAATACGAGCAATTGAATTCTCAAAATTCCCGCAATAACCTCGATATGGGTTACTCAAATCGAAACGGTAATCATTCTCTCCAACTACAAATTTGTAGCAATACATTCCTTCTTGAAGAGAAATACTGGTAGACCAGGTTCCTGAATTAGGGTCGAAATTTAGGTCTGAATGGGTATTCCAATCCCATTCACCAATTATACTCACATTATTCGGCTGTGCTTCACCTTGTTCTGGTTGCCATGTAAAATTAGTGAGGGATTCTCTTACTCTTACAGCGGGTGCTTCTACAGTAATTGTGCCCGTCATAGATGGGTGGATTGAGCATTCATAGTTGTAAGTGCCAGATGCTGTAAAGGTGTATGTGAAAACAGCCGATGATTGCATATTGCCAGAATCAAATGAATCCGGACCACTATTGCTGGTGGCAGTATGAGATGTTGAATCTTGGTTTGTCCAAGTAATTGAGTCCCCTACGAAAATTGTAATATCTTGTGGATCAAATACCCAGTTTTGTATATCTACAGAATGAGAAGATGACTTGCTTTCTCCCGCATCAACATCCATTACAGGTAAAACTGAGAGAATCATTATCGCGATTAGGAATTGAGGTTTCCACTTACTCATTTGACTACCTCGCATCGAAGATGCGGTTTGCCGTATCAACTATTTCGTTGATATGTTTGCACAGAAATCCACGAACAAATTCGTTTGCAGGATTGTTATAGGCTTCTAATGGAGGTGCGTGTTGTTGCAGGGCACCATCATTCATTATGGCAATTCTATCTGCTAGAGTCATTGCTTCTAATTGGTCATGAGTCACATAGATTGTAGTGGTACCTAATTCATCATGTAACCGACGAATTTCTGCTCGCATCTGGTGCCTCAGTTCAGCATCAAGATTTGAAAGAGGCTCGTCCATTAGCAGAACCTTTGGTCGGCGAACTAATGCCCGGCCTAGGGCAACTCTTTGGCGTTGTCCACCACTCAATTCCTTCGGTTTCTTGTCGAGATGTTCGCTTAAATCCAGCATTTCAGCAGCTTCATCCACTCTTGTTTTGATTTCTTCATCACTAAGTTTCGCATCCCCTTTCTCCATGCGCAAACCAAAAGATAGGTTGTCAGATATTGACATGTGAGGATACAGGGCATACGATTGAAAGACCATGCCCAAACCTCGAGCACCAGCAGGTAAATGGTTGATTTTCATACCATCAATCGAGATGTCACCTTCAGTGATATCTTCTAGTCCAGCTAACATTCGTAGGGTTGTAGATTTTCCACAACCAGATGGACCTAATAGGACAAGGAACTCTCCATCTTTCACTTCAAGATTCAAATCTGTTACAGCTTCAAATCCATCTTCATATCTCTTAGTCACGCCTTTGTATTCAACATGTACCATTCTATCACCCTTTTACTCCGCCTGCAGATAGTCCTTCAATCAAGAACTTCTGGAAAAATAAGAATAACAAAGCAACTGGCAGGCTTACGAGTAAACTTGCTGCTGCAAAATCTCCCCAAGCTTGTCCGGTTGAGGATATTAATGAAGCTAGACCAACAGGTAATGTATACATATCATTTGAAGTGTTGAATGTAAGTGCTAGAAGGAACTCATTCCATGCTGCAAGAAAACTAAACAGAGCAGTTACAGCAATTGCTGGGAGGGAGAGTGGCAATACAACTTTCGTGAATACTTGGTATTGATTACAACCATCTAGCACAGCGGCTTCTTCAAGTTCCCGTGGGACGGTATCGAAAAATCCTTTCAACATCCAAACACATAAGGGCAATGCGGTAACACAATATGCCAATATTAAACCTAGGTGTGAGTTTAGTAATCCAAGAGATTTCATGACCAAAAAATAGGGTACCAAGATGATAATTCCGGGGAACATCTGTACGAGTAAAAAGGCAAACATAGATACATCTCTACCGGTGAATTTGTACCTGCTGAATGCGTATCCAGCAGGTATTGCAATGGTCAATCCAAGGAGGCAAGTTCCCACGCTAACAATTAGGGAATTTGTCATCCAAGTCCAAAACGAATCACTACTCAGAATTTTCGAGAAATGTTCTCCAGTGAAAGAATCACCAATAGTGCCCCCCAGAGCGTTACCAGGTGATAGCGCTATATCCAAAATCCATACAAGAGGAAGAAGCGTGATAATTACGAAATGAATTAGGGTAACATGTGTGCCAAATTTCTGATGCTTTTCATCGATTCCATGATTGCGTTTAAGTCCATATTCAATAGCCCTAATAGAGAGTTTTTGAGATGCCCATGCTGACACAGGTCGGCTCGATAACCACCAAAGAGAGATAGATCCTGGAATGATTAACCAGGCTTGCATCCATAGATTGAAAAATGTGATTTCAATACTGACAAGACGTAATACTCCCAAGGCAATAATTCCACCACTCAGTAGTAAGGAGATATCTTTTCGCCAACGTTCTTCGGCTTTGGGAAATAATTGGATTAATACGATAAGCAATATACAACCAGTGAAGCCATAAATTAAATTCGAATAATCCATTCTCAATACATCAATGATTAGTAGAATCGTATTAACAATAATAGTTCCAATTAACCATCTTTTTAGAGTTTTAACCTCTATTGGTGCGTACCAATCTTTCATTGCACTTTCACTCATGTTGAAGCCTCCGTAGCATTGGTCTGTTTCATGTAAGTCCAAGAGAATGCTAATAGCATGAAGAAGATGATCACGGACCACGCTGCTGCAACGCCGTAAGCCCCATCCCTGAAGGCAATATCATAAACATAAGTAATCAGAATATCAGTTTGTCCAGGCTCTCCAAAATAGAGATTAGGGCCTCCATCTGTCATCAAATATATCACATTGAACATATTGAATGTCCAGATGAATCCAAGTAGAGAAAGAGGTACAAGAGCGCTTTTTAGATTGGGCAAAGTAAGATGGCGAAAAGCCCGCCATCCAGAAACGCCATCCACTTCAGCAGCCTCATACATTTCGCGTGGTAGCGCCTGAATAGCCCCACTTAACGACATCATCATGAATGGGACACCAAGCCAAATATTGACGAGTATGACAATGATTTGGGCGCCAGTCGGATCCGAGAGGAAATTGATATCAGTGCCTAGTAAGTCATTGATTAGTCCATCAGGTTGAAACATACCTCTCCAAACTAGTACTGAAATGTAAGAAGGGACGGCCCATGGTAGTAATAGCAGAGTTCTATAGGCTGTTTTACCTCGAATATTACCACGTTGCAGAACTAGAGCTAAAAATAGTCCAAGCCCTATGTGGGCGGTGACATTGACTACTGTCCAAACTAAGGTGAATAGGGTCACGCGTAGAAAACCAGAGGAGGCAAATACTTCCCAGAAGTTTGCTAGACCAATAAACGCCTGTTCCCCAAGATGAGTTTGGTCAGCATCGGTGAATGACAACCAGAACCCGTATATTACTGGGTAGAAGGTCAATACTGCTAGTGCTAGCATTGCAGGCGCAATGTATAGTTGAGCTAATCTCGATTTTACCTTTCCTTCACGTTCATCCTTCCATCTACTGTAACTCAATAGTGCAATTAGTGAGAGAGTTATTGCACCTAGTGCAAACATAACTGGCGAAGTATCACCGCTTGATGGTATTTCACTAACGACGTCTGTAGTGGCTTCAAGGCTGAGGATAGAAACTCCATCTGCAAAGACTTCGATATTGTGTACTTTACTAGGAACCATTCCTGTCAGGGTACAATTGAACGAGGTGGTGGGTGGTGGGATTAGGGGTATTTGACCATCCCTCAGCAACTCTTTCCCATTCGCCGTGCAGCTATCGTATCCGGCATTTTCATTTCCCCCTCCATCTATTCGTAAATTGGTATGAATTTCCCCATCAACTTTGATAGTGTAATTTGTAGCTCCGTTTGTATCAACAGTGACCCCTATTGTTCGATACCCCTCATTTACTGTAGGTGGGTCAGCACTTTGCAATCCTTCTATCAGAGAAATCAATTCGTTATTCGCATCGCTCAAGGCTTGTTCTGGTGTAGCAGTACCAGAGTATGCCTGCTCAAAAGCAGTCGATAATGGCCCATAAACTAGAGACATTGCTCTAGTTGTTGGTGCGGGGGATCCCACTTTTGTTTGTTCCAAAAAGCCAGCAATTACTGTGTTATTTTTGATATCACCATCTTGTTCAAGCGAAGTTTGTGTTGGCATGGTGTAAGTGTCTATTGCGAAATCTTTCTGTACGGATTCTGAAGAGAGCCAAAGTGCTAGTTCGGAAGCAGCAACCTTGTGTAGGCTCTGTTTGCTGACTGTCCATCCCTTGTATGTGACTAGTGGCGACATTCTATCGCCGGTGGAATTTACTGTTGGGAGAAGTGTTTGACCGATGTTAAGTCGGCTTGCTTCGTATGTGGCCCAATTCCACGGCCCATCTACAATCATAGCCGCTTTTGAAGTGATAAATTGATTCTTCATACCCTCAATCTGAGTACCCGTCGCGACAACTTCGTGTTCTAATTCCAAGTTCAACATCCATTGCATTCCTTCCGCCGATCCATTTGAATCAAGACTTGGTTGTCCGTTTTCATCAAATAGACTCCCACCGAAGCCTTCCTGGATTGGAAACCACCAGTAGGCTGTCTTGATAGGCAGAGCAAGACCCTGCACCTCTTGGGTGGTTAATTGTTGAGCAGCAATCAACAAATCCGCCTCATCCCATGCCTCATCGGGATAATCTAGACCTCTTGCATCAAACAGATCTTTGTTGTAAATTAGAGATAAACAATCTTGACTTGCTGGAACTCCATACAAGGCATCCCCATAACGCATGGCATCAAGAGCCCG
>CAYNXD010000025.1:0-62792 GCA_964401115.1 uncultured Candidatus Poseidoniales archaeon
GTTTTGATTCCAGTTCTTCATTAGGGATGGATAATTTGAGGTCACCACCTTCTCCTGACATTCTGATTATGTATGCAATCATGTGGTTGAGCGTGGGGTGTTCTCTCAACTGGAAAGATTCGTCAACAGGTAATGAAAACATTTCTCGCAAATCAGCCATTATCTCAGCCTGTTTCACAGTGTCAATCCCCAACTCACCTTCAAGGTCTTGATCCAATTCAATAAAATCAGTTGGATAGCCGGTATGTTCAGCAACTGTATTTACGACTTTGATTACAATTTCTTCGTTAGTTGATTCTGGTAAAGTGACTTGAATAACCTCTTCCTGCTTTTCTATTGGGGCTGGCGCCTCATCCTTAGGTTTGATTTCAGCGACCTCTATTTCCTCAACTTTGGTTACTTTAGTGATGGGTTTAGTGCTTGAATCGGGTGCGGCATCCTGTTTAGCAGGAATCCACTCATTACCCTCGACCCCACCAATTAGATTTTCATCTGGGGCAACATAAGCGACGAGTTTCCTTTCTAAAATGCGGCTAACAATGTTGTCTCCGACTTGTTTCATAGTCCAATTCTCGACACTTTGCTTATCTATTCTATTAGTTGAACGAGCAATTCTCTTGAATAATGTAAGAGCAATCTGGCTCCCAAATCCAGCAGCGTGACGGAACATGTATTCGATATCATAAGAACCACCTTCAGAGAGTCTTAGATTACCAAGTTCTGGATCCCGCTCCTTGAAATTTGCAATAGGTGGTAGGCGGCCTGATGCTAATCCATACAAGCCAGTAGCATCTTCAATGCCAACACCCATTGGATGTCCAGTGAAACCTTTCGTATTCGTAATAATTAGATCATCAGCAGATGCCCCGAAAGCACCTCTCAATGACTCGACTTCAGCAGCGGCAGAACCACCGCGAGGAGGGGTGAACGGCTCATGTGACATGAAAGTGGTTTGATGGGCTATTACATGGCGGTCTATCCCCCAATCTTTCTCCATTTTTGATACGAACTCGTCAAAAGTAGTGGCTACATGATCAACATCTAGGCGAGTTGGGTGGAAGGCAGAATTACCAATGTGCGCACCAAGTAATTCTGCATATGGTATAATTCCTCTATCCGATGCATGTGACGATTTTTCTATTACAAATGCAGCACCACCCATTCCAAGCAACATTCCGTTTCTACGAGCGTCGAATGGAAGAGCAACTTCCTCTACAACATTACCCATCGAGTGAGCTCCGGCTGCAGCAAAACCGGTACCGATCCATTCCATCAAGTCATCACCAGTCGAGTCGTCCCCACTAATGACAATGACTCTGTCACATCTTCCGGATGACAACCAATCTTCGGCAATTGCAAAGGCAGCTGGTGTTGATGCACAAGCGTTGTTTATTGCAGCATTTGGTCCTCTTGCTCCTATCCACTGAGCAAATTGTGCGTGGCCCATAGTTAGAACTTGGAGGAGGAATCTACGATCAAAAGTACCATTTTCATCTGCTCCATTGTTTTGGGCGTGACGCATTGCCATAGCCAAACCTGGCCAAACGGATGCGAACACAACTCCAGTTCGCTCCTTTATCGTGGAGGGGAGGTTCCATCCTCTAACAAGTCGTTTTCCTGCACTACTAGTCTGCTCAACAGGAATTAATGGCAATCCAGCATCTTTCAACGCTTCAAGACCTGCAGCAAAGGATAGAGTAGTGGATACATCCATTGCAGCTACAATCTTGGGGTCGATTCCATATTGTTCTGCTAAATCAAAATATCCACCGACCCCAGCCAGTTGGGGGATTGTGTCGAATGAATCGCAAGGAACAAATTCTGCCCTTCCATCTTTATGTTTCACAATTCTAACCATATTTTTATCGAGTAATCTCAACTTTGTTTCTTCAGGAAGTTCGCTAATAAAATTCTCTCCTTCAATTATTCTCTCTAAAGCGTCATCACAGAAAACCTCGTCCATTCCTGGAAGACCTAGACTAACTCCAGTTACTACATAAGGATTCATTTTTCGTTCTAGAATTGAATTAGTTACAACTGAATTACCACCTGAGTGGGACCTGATAGGTTTTGTGAATCCTGAAGGGGGTGTGGCAACCCATTCAACAAGGGCAGATAAGGTAGTTAGAGAATCATCAATTGGATGTTTAACAGTTGCTTCAGAGGATATTCTGTTAAGCAGTTGTGATAGATTGCTACCATCGATTCCAAGGGTAGTCAGTTCCAACTCTCCCTTAATCATACTAGCGGGATATCCGCAAATATCTGAAATTCGGTTTGCTAAATAACCTTCAACATCATCCAATTGCTCAATTAATTGATTTGTATGAACTGCAGTTGGTGGGAGGGTGGCAGAATCCATATTGGGGAAGGGTCTTGAACGGACACGGAGTTCTTCCCATTCTGAACTACTGACGCCCACTTCTTTTGGTAATCCAATATTTTTCTGACCCCAAATCTCAATTGGACCTGCACGGAAGCCCTCTGTCAATCTCAAAGAATCATGAGGGTGCATTTCAGATAACCTACCTGCTAGAGAACAAACGGCTAGAGATGAAAGGAATGAGGCGACACCCCCCACCTTTGGATGATTTGTATTAGTCACAACAACCCCCTCATCTTCTGAAGATAATTGAGCATCATCCAATATTTGCTCAGCAAATAGTGCGAGTGCTCGCTTTGGTCCAACCTCCATGAAGAGCCGGCCACCACCTTCATACATTGTAAGAATCTGTTGAGTCCATTCTACTGCTGAAGACATCTGAGGGGCTAACTGGCCCAAAATTGCCTGATGTATTGACCGATTTTGATCTAATTTTTCGGGATAGAAATTTCCATCATAGTTGGCAGTAATTGGGATCGATGGGAGTGATAGTTCCAAATCTTCAAGAAATCGTCTAAGAGGTTCATTAGCCGGTGCAACTATCTTTGAATGAAATGCATGACTAGTCTGTAGTTTGACACATTGTATATTCAATTCAGCAAACCTTCGAATTACTTCGTTCATTGCATCAGTCTCACCAGCAATAACAGTCATCAAAGGAGAATTCTTGTTAGCAGCAATCACGTATCCATCTACCGAATTAACTACTTCTTCGACTTTTCCTATTGGCGCTGAAACACTCGCCATTATCCCTTTATCAGGAACTTCTACGTTACCCATTTCAGTCCCTCGAGCAGCAGCTGCTCGCAGAGCGTCATGGAATTTGAGAATCCCCGAAACCATCAATGCAGCATACTCTCCAAGGCTATGTCCTGCAACCATATCAGGTTCAATCCCATGCTCAAGAAGTAGTCGGTATATTGCCAAATCTGCAGTCAGCATCGCGGGCTGTGTATATTCAGTCTGTTTCAATTTCTCTTCAGCAATTCTTGCTTCCTCTTCTGAAAGATTTTCTCTCAATACAAACTCTGAGAGTCGCTCTCCTCCTAGGATTTCAATCATTGTGCGATCAGCCTCGATCCATGTTTCACCCACTACTTCGAAACGTTTTGACAAATCGAGAGTCATCCCAACATATTGGCTACCCTGTCCAGGAAACATCTGTACAAGTTTTGCATTTGGAGTAAGTGCAGGCTCATCTGTAATGAAGACCATCTGTTTTGCTAGGAAAGCCCATTTTGATTTATCAGACAAATTCTCCTCAAGCAAGTTCAGTCGCTTCTCCAATTGTAACCAACTTGTAGCAACTACACCACATCTAACCCCTTCTGCTTTGAATCCATTAGATAGTGCAGACAACGCAACTGAAAGTCTGCGTCCTTCTGGAGATTCATCAAAAGTAGGGGAAGATGGGGAAAGAAGTGCGATTTTTGCCATATTAATTTCATCAGCAAGTAAATCTAGACTGGGTGCATTGAGCAATAATAAGCCACCTTCAATGTTTTTCAATTCATCGTGCGTCATCGATGGTTTGGCATTTTGATCGAGAACACTAGGTGCTGATGGCGGTTTGGATTCAGTAGTTTTAGAATGTTCAATTTCATTAACTATTTTTAGATGATGTTCGGGATCATATTGTTCTAGAGTACAGTGAAAATTAGTCCCCCCAAATCCGAATGATGAGATGCCGGCACGTCTAGGCATTCCTGATTGTGGCAATGGCCATTCACTAGCGGTAGTTGGAACAAAGAATGGGATTTCATCCCAGTTTACTGATGTGTTTGGTTGTTCAAAACCTGCCGATGGTGGAATTGTTCGATGATGAAGTGCAAGGCATGCCTTGAGTAATCCGGCCATTCCAGCAGCAGCCTTCAAATGGCCGATTTGACTTTTTACAGAACCAACGGCTACGTAATCTCCGTTACTTTTCTCAGAGAAAATCTCTGCTAAAGCCGAGAGCTCGGTCGCATCACCGACTTTCGTACTTGTCCCATGTGCCTCAATTAATTCTACAGATGATGCAGAGTAACCTGCCTGTTGGTAGGCGCGAATTACCGCCTGTTTCTGCCCTCTTGTAGAGGGTGCTGTAATTCCCTTCCCCCTTCCATCACTCGAAGCACCAATTCCCCGAATTACACTGTAAATTACATCCTCATCGCGAATAGCATCTTCTAGTCTTTTGAGTACAATGCAACCAGCTCCTTCACCCATTACAAAACCATTAGCGCGCGCATCAAACGGTCGTGAATGAATGGGTGATAGCGCACCAATTGAGGAAAATTTTGCATATGTACCAGGGTCCATGGTGCAGTCACTGGCACCACACAGCATCACATCCGTCTGTCCTGATTGTAGCATTTGACAAGCGGAAACTAATGCAGCAAAGGTGCTTGCACAAGCTGCGTCAGCACTGAAATTAGGCCCTTGCAAATCAAGAAGGTTAGCAACTCTTCCAGCAACGACATTTGCTAATTCTCCGGGCATGGTATCTTCATCAATCCGAGGCGTTCCTTCAGTAATTGATTCCTTAAATTGTTCAATTACTTCTTCAGGCATTCCTACTTCAACAGCTTTCCTTGCAAATTGATCAGCATAAATTCGGTGACTAGACATTACTCTATTTTCTCCACCAAGGGCATTGGCAAATATTACCCCACACCTCTCATTTGGTAACTCAAGCCTTTTTCCTTCGCCAAGGTAACCAGCATCTTCTAGGGCTGACGCGGAAACCTCAACTGCCCATAATTGAGTGTCATCAATCTGATTAAGCGTCCCAGGTGGCTGTTTCCATCTTCGCCAATCAAACTCAAAACTCTCAATAAAAGCACCAATTTTGGAGTAAGTTTTCCCTTCCGACACATCACCTGGCTCACCTTCAACCCAGAAGTCTTCACTATTCCATCTGTCTTGAGGTACTTCTTTAATTGAGACATGTGCATTAATCACATTGTCCCAGAACTTACCAACATCTGGTGCGTCAGGTAATAGGGCAGAGATACCAACTATTGCAATCGGTGAGAATGATTGCTGGGGTTTTTCTTCAAGTTGGTTACTCATATTATAACCTCAATCTGATATGCTGTCCGGCACCATCGTACTTGAATATCCAGCATCGACATGAATAATCTGCCCAGTAACTCCGGATGAAAGTGGTGAAGCAAGCCAAACAGCACAGCCAGCAACATCGTTCTGATTGACATTTCTGCGAAGTGGTGAATTCCGTTCGACATGATTTAGGATGTCATCAAATCCAGGAATGCCACTAGCTGCAAGTGTCTGAATTGGCCCTGGTGATATGGCATTAACTCTATGCCCCTCAGGACCAACATGATTCGCCAATTCACGAGTCCAGGCCTCCAATGCTGCTTTTGCAATACTCATCACCCCATAGTTTGGAACCCACCGAGTAGATGCTGCATAGGTTAGAGTAATTGTTGAGGAGTTTGGTGCTAGGTGTGGTAAAGCATGGCGCATCAATCTCTGTAGTGAATGAGCACTCACCGTCATAGCGATATTCATAGGTTCATTCTCAGCAAAAAGAATCGGTCTATCGAAACATTCTCTTGGGGCGAATCCAATTGCATGTATTACAATATCAGCCTTGGCTCCCGGATTCTCTGCTTGCCATTCTGTGAAAAATTCAGAAGTTAATTCATTGGTAGAAACATCGATTGGATAGAATGCCTCAATAGCATCTAAATTCTCTTTCAATTGGAAAACACGGCTCATAAAACGCCTTTGGAAACCGAGAATTAGTTTACAACCAGCAGCAGCTAATTGTTCGCAAATTGCCCATGCTATGCTATCTTCACTAGCGACACCGAATACTAGTGCAGTCTTTCCTTCTAGTTCCAACATGAAACCACCTATTCCTCCCAACATCGATTCGCCGGCGACATCGGCTTCAAGACCTTTGCCCACTCTGTGAAGCGAATGCATCATTCAGCATAGCATCTATTTTTCCCCAATTATGTCCGAGAAGTGTCGATTTATACATATTTCAGCGATTCACGCATATTCACCATATAGTGCCTCAGGTAAATCGATGTGAATTGCACTAAGTGTTGCCTCAGCATCAATTCCCATTCCAATCAAAGTAGTCGCTAACTGTTGTGTTCTTTTTGGGACAGTCTTTGGTCCCAGTACAGCGCCAGGTCTTCGAGGGTCGTCCATATAATCCGTCTCCATAAGGAAACCACCCTCATTTTGCCAAATTGAATTTACAATATCCTTAATCGCATCACGGCCAACAACCACAGATGAAGTCAAACCGTGAGTAAAATTCTTGCTGATATTTCCTTCTGCATGGTGGTGGATAGCACCAAATCTTGGAAAGCCCACAATATCACAGATTTGGGAGATTTCTTTGTTTGTTTTTTCTCCATTAGAATCTAAATGAAGTTGTGCAGGGACATTGGCTTGTTTACACATCCCTAGAATTTCCGCAAGTAACTGGTCTGCATGTTCAATTACTTCCTCTCCAACATCCCAATGCGGGCGACCAACCTCTCCAACTCCTACTGCTAGATTCTCATTGCAGAATTCTATAGCAATCTCAACTGAAGAAATATGAAGCTCTCCTGCTACTTCATATCCCAATTCAGCAGTTTGATGCATCCATGCTGCTGGATGAGGTCCAAGAATAACTCGAACTCTTAAATCATGCTCACTACGGGTGTTTTCGGCCATTTCAATAGTCTCTTCATACGCCCTACGAATCTCAGTTTCGTCAATTGGTAAATTATTGAAATCGGGTTTGTGAACCAGTACTAAATCAGTTCCACCAGCACGTTTGAAATCGAGCGCAGCATCAAGATATCTTCCAGCCTTGTCTAGATGAAAATGATTGTCTAGGATGGGGCCATCCCACCGCCCCTCTGAGAGATCCATTTTCACCCTCCAATCACTCTTCAATCACATCGAGGACTTCATCGGAATCGTTTTCGACAGATTCATTTGTCTCATCCTCGTCTTTTTTCAGTAAGACGCTTACAAACAGATTTTCGGATTCGAATCTTGTTCCCCAGTGTGTAGTAGCCATTTCAACTAAATTTTTGTGCCTCGCACCTAATGAAACACCTCTACCGTTAGAAAAAAACAGAAGATCCATATCATGCATAGAATCTTTGATGCGAATACAATCTAGTCTCGAATCCTCTACAAATTCAGGAAAATATTCTGATACTTGATCAATCCTCAACGGTTGCCCATAATCGAAAGATACAACCAGCGGCCCCTTTTCTGTAGTCAGGCCTTCATCAGATTTACCTAATCTAAGCAACATCTCTCGAGCAGCAGCCCACGCAATTTCAGAATGATTAGTGCCGTGAACAACTAACCTACCGTCCTGATCGACTAGTAATGTAGCACGAGGATTCTTAAGTGCTAGAATAACAAATTTACCGTTTTTTTTCCCACCTAGGGTGTTAATTACGTCTTCAGAGTTGAAGGGTTCCGGTGGAGTAAATCGTATCAATTGATTTTCGACGCGAACTTCAACAGCACTTTTTCGAGCCATGATTAGTCCCCCTCAGCAACCGCTTCAAATTCCTCCACATCGGGCTCAGTCTTGAGCGTTGCGAGTATGTCTTTCATCCAATCTTGATAGATAGGAACCATCAATATTGCAGATTCGTTACTACTTGTCAAATCAGCCAATGCCCCTCTAAGTCGTCCTGTAAACCTAAGATTTCTAGTCTCACGAAGTTGTTGATTCAGCATCGATTCCGAACATCGCCACCAAGTAGCAGCTAGTCCAGCACATATTGCAATTGCATCAGAAGATTCTTTGATTTGAGGTTCGGTAACATCCAATTGAACGGCTTTCCAAATTTTTCTAAATCTTCTCCTAGCGAATAAATGCCCAATCATTCGTGATAATCTACTAGCTTCATCTACCACCTCTAATGACCAATTTAGCCACTCTTCATCATCTACTCCCGGCTCCAAAAAATATGTTGGTAATCCGCCTTTTTTTGCTAGATTTACGAGTCGAAAAGGTTCAGGGTCAGGTAATTTTGCTGCTCTAATCTCTTCAAGTAATTGCATTTTTATTAACATCCTTGAAAAGTCACCACCACCATGAATTGCCAACATTGTGGCAGAACCTTTTCCATCCTTTTCCATTTGAGCTTCATCCTTCCAAATTTCTTGTTCATCTGGATGAAGCAATAGGGCTAGACCGTCCCAATCATCTCTTGGACGCAATTCTCTAGGGGAAACCATTGTTGGAATATAGGGGTAGAAACGGATAGTGCCTCCGTTCGGATCGCTCCAATCAACACTCTTCCATGGCCAAGTCACTCAACCACCTCACCGAATAATAGAGGAATCTTTTGCTAAATCGTTGGTGATATTCTTTTGATGACTTTCAAGTGTGCCCCCCCCAATTTCAAGCAGCTTTGCATCACGCCATAATCTCTCAACCACGTATTCCCCAACGTAACCATAGCCACCCATTACCTGCATCGCTCTATCAGCAATTTCTTTCGCTAGTGTTGTTGCTACCAATTTGATACCATCAGAATCCAAACGTTGGCTGCTTTTTTCGATATCCATTTGTCTAGCTACATTGTAGAGGTATGATTCCATTGAACGCCATTCAGCGAAAGACTGTCCAATATATCGTTGGATTTGTCCGAACTTCCTAATTGGTTTCCCAAATGCTTCTCTTTCGCTTGCGTAGCGATTCATCTCGAACAAAGCACGTCGAGCGATACCTACACTCATCGCGGCTAACATTAATCTTTCAAGCTCCAAGTTTCTCATCATGTGAATCATGGATTCACCTTGGGAGCCAACCAATGAATCAGCAGAAACGATACAGTCATCATAAACCAATTCAGCGGTATTTGATGCCCTCATTCCGGTTTTATCCATAATTTTCTGCCCAACTGAAAAACCAGGGCTATCTGCATAAACTAGGAATGTAGAAATCTCAGAACGCCCCCTTTCATCTAGGCCGGTCTTAGCATATGTCCAAACCACATCACAAGGAGTATCATCATCATCAATACATCCGTTAGTAATCCACATTTTTCTTCCATTGATTTTCCAAGTCCCATCATCTTGTTCTTCTGCAGTAGTCCCCATGCCTAGCACATCGGTCCCTACATCTGGCTCTGACATTGCCATGGCTGCTATCCATTCTCCACTGCAAACTTTTGGTAATATTGCAGCCATCTGGGCATCAGAACCGTTTCGTGCAAGGTTGTTGACAAACAACATACTGTGAGCCAAATAAGCGAGGGCAAAACCGGGGTCACTGTAGGATAACTCTTCATGAACAATTGCTGCAGCTAATGCGTCCATTCCGGCACCCCCGAATTCTTCTTGAGCAGTAATTCCTAGTAACCCCATTTCACCCATGTCTCTGAGAAGTTGTGAATTGAATCTCTCAGCTCTATCATAATCTAGTGCTTGAGGCTCCACCTCTTCTGCCACCCAATCTCGGACCATTTCTCTGAGCATAGCATGCTCATCCGTTGGATTCGCAATATCAAGATCCTTCCAATTTGTCACGATTACACCCACTGCGTAATACTAGGCTCTCACTTGTTTTCGCTCACCCAGTCTTGAAGCTGCTGTATTGACCAACCTTGGTCGAAGTATCCTTGAATAGTCTCTTCATCCCATTGTGGGAAGAGGCGTTTTGCTCTATCCATCTTTGACTCACCTGATCCAGGTGGCCCTGCGCTTCGTCCGGGCGGCCCAGCACTGTATCCAGAAGTTTGAGTTTCACGCCCACCGTAATCACCTCTTGACATTGGCTGAACGGCTTCTCCAGGTGGTAGATAATCTTCATCCTCTACGAAGAAATCGTCCTCATCTTCTCCTCTGTTACCCATGAACATCATAATCCCAACAACTAGTGCAATTAGTACAATGATGACCGCAGCAATTCCCCCGTATAGGGCCCAATCAGTTCCTCCAGTAGCAGAAGTACCAGCAGCACGAATATGGAATGAGTCAGACTCTCCAAGATCGTTACCATCCATATCTTGAATCTTGAACTTCACCGAAGAAACAGCCTCAGGGAATGCATCTACTTGCACACGGCATATTTCTGACATACTTGGAGCAAATGTGGTGCCACAACTGTGATTGAAATTTCCAACCTGCTGCCCTTCAATTACAGTGTAAATTTGTAGTTGTAATTCACCCGAGTCAGTCCCAACATTAGTGACATCAACAAGAATTTCGAACATTTGCCCTGCTTCGGGCTGGCTGGGTGAAATCATTACACGGTCAATTCTAAACTCGGCTTCCTGATAGGTCAGTGAGTACTCCCCGCCTTCCACAGCAGAGCCAAATTGTCCTGCCAATGTAATACCATTTCCTGCGGAATCGGTTCCAGATATCCAGAATCGCAAATCCACACCATCAAGATCAGATGGTAATTCGTGATTAGGCCACAAATCAAGACAATCAATGGATGCTCTGTTTGGTGATGCAGTCAAATCCAAATTCAAATCTTCAGTTTGCCAAGGGTCTGGATAAGTGGATTTATACTGTGACCAGTTCAAGTCATTGTAGTAATACATCCAATTGATTTGCATAGATCCATCTATCAATTTTTGTCTCTCTTCAATAGCGAAATCAATGTTGACACAATGAATCGTAGAGGATGGCAATATCCCGGAATAAGATTCTCCACTACCACCTGATTCCAAATCCCATGAGCCCCATACTGCTGTTGGAGCCTCGTTATCCACCTTGACATAGAAAGTCCTATCATCAGCTATTGAGAAATCAGTTGCCCCAATAGGCAAAGAGAATTCACAATCGGGATTGCTAGAGTCTTCAGCAGCACAAATTCTGAACACGTATCTGTATTCATTTGTAGAAAGAGCAGCAGGTACTGTTAGATCAAAAGTTCCGTTATAGAATGGGTAGTAACTGACTTCTGTAGCGGCCGCTACGTATCCACTTCCCGGCTTGTCAGATTCTCCGCCAGGATAAATAGGGATTCTAGTAATCTCCAATGTCATTGGGATTTCTGGTTGTACAAAGATACCACCTTCCAAAGCCGATTTGAAAAGGTAATCGCCAGTAATTTGGAGAAGGTCACCTGGTCGAACAAAGCCACCACTAGCAGTACCTACGGATTCAGTGATGAATCCCGAGGTATCGCTAACGCTTAGTGTAGCCACATCAAATTTCAGTCCATCGGAATAAGCCCATCGCTGAATATATCTACTACTGGATAGTTTTGTTTCGCTGCTTTCTGGGTCTAAGTCTTTCATGAATACTTCAGGAGTAATCACTCCTTGCAGAGTAGTAACACCCCAATTTAGACGAATCGGTAAATCAACTAAAAATTCAGTTTCAAATGGGTCAATTAGCGCTGTTCCATCTAATCGGGTAGCTCTAGGTTTGATTCCATCATCTTCTATATTCAAAAATTCGGCAGATGTGCTTTCCGTCCATGCAGTTCCATTACGAGGTGAGAAGAAAAGAACCAAATTATTGTTGTATGCTGGATTCAAATCGACCTTTACATAATCAACATCTCTCCATCCATTTTCATCAGTGCCATCAATCAACAAATGGTAGACATTTCCTGCGTACATGGATTTGTTGAACTCTGTCAGAGGATTTCCAAATGCATCTTCGATATGTAGTGAATATGCTTGAGGTGGAATTGACATTTTTCCAATGTAAGTAATCAAGTCACCAATGAAGCCACCCTCTCCACCATTTATTGGATTCCCTGAGATGTCAGTGCCTGAAACGAACAGACTTGTTCTTGGGGCAGGTGCGCCATTAGGCACAGTTAATCCTGTTTGCCGGTCATCGATACAATCATTTGTTGGTGGGCAACTTGGATTGGATATGAAATATGTAGTGTTCCCATTATCATCTGTAGAATACTCGGTTAGAGGAATAGACTGATACTCATCGATTTCAGCTTGTCTGTTACTGTTAGTATCATGTTGTGCTTCAACCCAATAATTCAAGGTGAATTCTGGTGGTGTATTGGGTATGTCTCGAACAATAACTCGGAACTTTTGGTTGGCTTCAGGTTCAATCCAAGTGTCGTCCATCAATTCACGCCAATTCGTGCCAGTCCATACACTAATATTCACTAAGAATGGTGAGTATTGGTCAATATATACTGTCATTGGGATACCACATTCGCTATCTGGGGAAAGTGATTGAGGGGGGCAGATTGTATTACCGCCAGTGTAATTTGCGAGACGTAGGCGGAAGGTATCATTACCAGCAGAAAGTTCTGGAACCACTGGTTGCCAAGAAAAGTTTCCACCTAGTACTCCATTGAGCCTATCCACTTCATTCCATTCGCTTAGATTCGACTCATTCTGAGTTTCGAAAATTAGGAAGTATGATGATGGGTCTGGAGCAACATCAAGATTCTCAAGACGAACGGTTCCTTCTAGGGTGAAAATATTGTTACTATTAACATTTGAAAGATCGGTTTGGGGATCTCCAGCTTGATTAAGTACAGTTAGTTGTGATATTGAAGCATCATTTTCTACTGCATTCCCTGCTCCCGGTGGGTCAAATAATCTGGCTGCTGGTAATCCTTCAGAACCAGAATCGGTAATTAGAGTTGTAAAAACCCTAGCAGATTCAGAATCCTCCCAAGCTGAATTTATTCTGAAGCGCCACGTAATCTGCTTTCCATTTACTATGTCAGTAGAACTTGATAAGGCTGCTAGGATTGATACAAGATCTGAAGATTCACTGTTTGGATACCAGAATGAATCATTGTCAGAAGACCAAATTATCTCAGAAAACCCACTTTCGGATTCAAATTGTAGGCTGGCACCAACCATTGAAACACCAGAAATAGAAGGGTCGATTGAATGTGTAGAAATTACTTCGTAGACCTCACCTGTGGCATACAAACCAACCCATTCTTCACTCAAGTTTAGAGTCGAATCATAACCACTTTCTGTAGTAACCATGAGGTCGGAAAGAGTCAATCCACCACCACTATCTGATGAAAATTCCATCGGAACCAATACTTCGCCACCGATTGCTTGCCCAAGTGCAACTCCTTGATTTAACTCTCTAGCAATATTGTTGTCATCTGATAGAGTACGACTCCAGGTGTAAAAAATGTCCAAATCCCTTAGGTTGATGCTTGATGCTGCCTGAGCGGATGGGTTTGTAAAGCGGAAACGGAATTGAATCCACTCGTTACCGAATGAATCAACATTACTTACAGGAACAGATGTATTATCGATTAGCGACTGAATGTTGTGTGCGAATTGCTTCAAATCACTCCTTTCATCGTCAGGAGTCATTCTTGCTTCTTCACCCACAGTTCCTAACACCTCGGATGCCTGGCCTGCAAGTAATTCAATCGTTGCGTTTCCAATATTGGCATTATCGAATGATAATTCAGCATGGCTAATATCTGCTCCTTTTGGTAAGAAGAAAACGGCGCCTTCAGCTTCACCGTTGATATTCATCGACAAGATAGTATTATCAGAACCATAATTGATTCCATTTACCATTTGTGTTCTGAACATCTGTTGTCGCCCCAGTGATCCATACGCACTTTCAGTAATCCCCCATTCTATATCGCCATCTCCCGCAACATCGAGTTGAACGTTAGACATAGTATGAGCAAATCTAACCTCCATCCACATCGAATAAACGGTACATTGGGCTGAATATTGTATGCCTAGAGCGATTCCTGTAGAAGGTGCGCCAAAGGTCAGCCATTGGTTGTTTAATGGACTAAAGGTTCCAGAATTATTGTTTGTTGGTACAACAAATATTTGTCTATCAGAGGATGTACAAGAATCAGAAATAATCGGTTTGACAGCCATAATTGGCATTTTGAATCTATTTTTTGATAAAGCAGGCGACCAGTTATTATCTATCATCGTCGGACTATATCCAATAACTCCACCACCTTGTTCAGTGGTCCATTGCCCGTTGGCAAAGGTACCTCCAATGTACATTAAGGAATCTGATGAATTTAGGCCAGTTCCAATTTTTGTTCCAAGTGTGAAACCATACAATACTGGGGTATTCATTCTACTAGATCCTGAATGGTAATTAAATCGTAGGTCAATCAATCCATATTGGTCTGTATCAATATCCCATAACTCAATCAATTCCCCCTCAAGTCCGGACAACGCTACTCCATTAATGTCAATCACTACTTGGCCATTTGAAGAATCTAGAATATCTACGGTGAATGAGCCGGGCCCAGTTGTTACTACTTCAACATCAAGAATACCGAATCCCTCTGGAAAACCATCCCCAGCCAATTGGGGTGTAGCCGTAAAAGATTTCATTACCACATTTCCAGATTGTGGCAAAGGATCGCCAATTTGGAATGTGTCGATATACCAACCTGGCATGGTGGCATTTACTGGGGTGCCCATCACTACGTTTCTTTCAAGGATGAATCGCAAGCGAATGTATTTACCCTCAGACATTGACAAATCCAAACCAATATTAGCCCAGCCATTCTGATTGTTTGGAGACATACTCTCTCCTGCCAGAACCCAAGCGTTAGCTGGTACTGAAATTGTGCCCTTACCATTACAATTTGATTGGACTTTGTTTGCCCCGGAAGTTTGCACTTTCTGGAATAATCCATGAGTTCCTTGCTGTAACCCTGTGGTGTTCCCCATATCGAAGTCAAGGAAACTCCACTGAGACCAACCCACAGCATCAGAAGAATCTTGGAAAGCCACGTATGCACAATCTTCGTAGTACATTGCCCCAGGTCCGGTGGAACGGTAGTTGAGGCTGTGCCAGGAATTGAAAGATGCAGAACCTTTGTTGGGATGAACCCAGATTGGACTTGTATCCATTGTGTATTCAAAACTACTAACCATTGAATCATCAGTGTAATCAGGGTCATCAAAGTTGGTCCCCCAACAATAGTTGCCCATACCACAACCAGTTGGAGGCATCATTAGGCCACCCATTCCACCCCCTGGTGTTTTTCGCTCCCAATTGAACATACCATCAATAGCAGGCCCGGGTACCATACCTTGGCCCCCAGTCTCGAATTCAGCATTGAATCCTAGGCTTGAGAGAGCCAAAAAGTCTTGTTCAGCCGAAAATGAACAGTCCATGATGTTAGTTGGGTGGTGGCAATTTGCGTCACTGTATGTCGTCAATCCATTGTTGTATCTTGGGTCCCATATGCCTCCTCCATTGGGGGGCATGATTGACTCGTCATAAGTTATGAAATCAGAGTGCGTAGCAAAACCCGTGGAAACATTAAGGCTTGCCGATGTAATTGTCTCCCCTTCTGGCAGAGAAATTGCCCCGCTCAAACTATCCTGGTAACTTCCAGGAATTCTAAGTTCTACATCAACTTCAGTACTCCCATCAGAAAAAATTGTCACTGACGCTGCTCCAGCAGATGTGGATAAGAGCATTAGCCCAATAATCAGGTAACTTATCGACTTTTTATTTCTATTATTCATGTCCATCACTCATGAACCGCTATGCGGTTCAGAAAACCGACTGCAGATTTACATTTAACCTCGATGGGCAATTGTACTTTCCAATATCATGTAGAAAGTGGTTCAAAACGGCGCTTAGAGTAGCAACTTTCTGCTAATTCAGCCAACCCCCCTAGAGATCCTTCGTTCTCGATTAAACGTTCAATATTCGCAACTGTAGTCGGCCTTTTTGGGCCTAGCGCATCACACAATTCAGGGCCCTTACTAATTTCGAAAGTCCCTAAAGTTCTTGCTTCATCCACAATCTCCTGCTTATCTAGTCCCAAGAGGGGTCTAAGAACGGGTAAAGATGAGGCCAATTCTACAGCTCCGAGATTGCCTAATGTTTGACTTGAAACCTGTCCTAGGTTCTCGCCTGTCAAAAGATGTGTGGCACCAACATCTTTTGCTATTAGACAACCCAGTTGATTAAACAGCCTTTTCATATGGACGAAATAATCCCTATGGGATGATGGATTGGTGAATTTGGCTAGTGTTTCGCCAACTGGAATAACCATCAATTCCTTGATAATTTTACTAGAATATTGTGCAAGAGGCCCGTCAGGATTAGCAAGATGAGCGAGTGTGGATAGGGTTTTTTCTTCCGCCTCCCTTCCAGTGATTGGCTCCTGGCTACAATGCATGGGGTAGATTTTCCATCCAGCTTTAGCCATCCTAGCAACCGCGACGGGGGAATCGATCCCACCCGATACTAAGGCAATTGCAACTCGTTCCGACCCTACCTCCATGGGTCTCGGATACGGTTCTACCGGATGAGCACTTCTCTCACAATCGCAATCATTTTGCTTCAATAAAACAAGGCTTGATGAGGGGTGAGCGCTGGGGGACGTATTGATAACATGACATCTGAACCTTTCTCAATCGAACCCGTGGTCTTAATTCAGGAGGTTTTTCCTGGTGATACAAACGCCTACAATACTCTGTTTGGGGGTAGGTTGTTGTCAATGATGGATACCGCAGCAGGTATTGTATCCAGTAAATTTGCCCATCGTCAATTTGTAACTGTTAGTATAGATGCTCTGAAATTCAAAAAACCGGCTTATCAAGGAGATTTGATTGAGGTCACGGCTAAGGTGGTCTTTACTTCAACTCACACAGCGGGTTGTCACGTGATTGCTCGAAGAATAGATAGGAGTGTATGGGAAACAGAAGATATCTGCGTAGGCTTCTTTTTCATGGTAGCAATTGACAGCCAAATGCGACCAATTCCAATTCCACAATTCGCCCCACAAAATGAAGAGGAACAACAACTCTGGGATGAAGCCCAGTTAGCTCGTGATGCAATGAAGGCAAATGACTGAGCCGGCGGGTTCAATGCTGATAATCTATCCCGCGACTTCATGACGGTTTTGAATGTAGCATTTGTAGGTACTCAGGATTATGCTAGAAAGATTGCAAAGCTAAATGATACTAGGGACATCGAGAGTTACGTTTTCAAAGTTGTTGATGATTCAATTACGAAGGTTATTTCATTACTAAGGCCGCTTCGACATCCGGAGAAAATTAGGCCACTTCTTTCAGTTCTAAATGTTGCACGGTGTGGGATTGTGGAGATTGAAAAGATTGACTCATCGATTGGCGAAATACTTGTTGCTTTTGGCTGTGCAGGAATTGAGCATGGCCACATAATTCTCAGGCCAGAAGACGGGGCGTGGATAGATCCAGAACAAATTAAAGTGATTCAGGAACAAGCCGGCCTCTCATCATGGGTGCTCCATACAGTTCCACCCGATGAGCATGAAATGAGGACTCTACTTTTGAATTTACTAGATGATTTAGAAGATCAATCCAAGGGTAATCTGGTAATCCCAGTCGACCAATTTTTCAACGTCAAAGGAGTAGGGTTAGTCGCAATTGGATATGTGCAATCTGGTAGTGTCGATAAGCATGACAAATTGATTGCACTACCAACTAGGGAAATTGGGACAGCCCGCTCTCTTCAGGTTATGGATGATGATGTAGATACGGCAATTGCAGGAGATAGGGTGGGTGTAGCAATGAGAGATATGAGGCAAGAAGCTCTAGAAAGAGGTAGTCTCCTAGTAAAACCAGAGGATGACGGTAGTAATCAATCAACTATGACTCAGCACGAAAAAAGTATCCTCAAATTACATTCAGCCCCGTTTCAACAAAAATCACTAGATGTGGGCGATGTGATTCATGCGGCAGTAGATCTACAATTTGTAGTGGGTAGAGTGGAAGCGATTGAAGAAAATAATGTGGAAATTTCATGGGATAGTCCGCTGTTTATTAGAAGCGATAAACAACCTAGAGTATTGGTTAATCAATTGGATTTGAAAATGAGAGTTCTTGGATATAGTGACAACCTTTCGCTAGTCGAGTAATTTGCTAGCACCCAGTCCTTTCCAGCCTTGATAAATTGTAATTACTTGCAATACCGGCTTTTGCGACCCATTAGTTGGGGTAACGTGTATAAGCAGACCGCTAACCTGCTAGTCTTGGGATGCACACTGGGGCTAGGCCCTAAACGATGAACTGAGTAGATGGGGGCAGGTAATTGGATAACGAAAAATTCGCACCATTGAAGATGGCTGGCGTTGAAGGTCAAGTTACTGCTATTTTGACCGATGAAAATCTGCTATTGGAGCGTAGCGATGGTAAAGGAATGCGATTTGAACTTGACTCAATTTCCCGTATTAGAAATCATCATGTTGCAGTGACTCCTCCTCTATTGACTTTATTTGGTGTCCTTTCACTCGTAGCTAGCATACGTGTGTTTAGTGGTCAAATTCAGATTTACTCATTTATTCTTGGAGTTAGTTCGTTACTGGTTTGGTATCTTGGTAGAAAACCTGCGCTCTGTCTAGACACTAAGCAGGGAGACAGGCATATACTACATGGGCGTGAAAACCTATTACAAAGAATGTACATTATCCTAGATAGGATGTCTGATGGTTGCCCCCTAGATGAGGCTGTAATTGGTTTGGAGGATTTCCAAACTTTTGAGTTGGCACCAATCGGTGACATAAATGATGTTAGACATGAAGAAGAATCTGTTGCGGCTGTAGAAGCACAACTGAATATAGCTGCCGAACAGGAACAATCTCTAGAACAAGCACTGGCAGAATTACATAGAAATAAAAACAAAAATTCATTATCATTCAATCATGTAAATCAACCCGCAGCAGATTCTCAACCAGATAGTGTTTCTGCATATGAGAGAGTTTGGGGTAGAGGGGAGCCAGATTGGTACTCTGAAAAAGAAAATCAAGCCAAGCAAACTAGTATGTTTGAACGTTCCACTAAAGCATTGGCGGGACAGAGGGAAACTAGCAATGTTGAAACTACTAACTACGATGCACCATTCCAATTACCCGGTTTTGAAAATTTGAATTCAAAACCATCTGAACCCGAACCATCAATGAATCGTGCGCAGGTTGCAATTCAGGAAGCAAGCGATGCTGCATTTGATTCTGGCGCCGGGATGTTCGGTATCTTCGATCAACTGGATAGTAATCCCAATCCTGCGCCCCAATCAACCACCACAAATTCTCCATTACAGAACCATTCAATACAGTCAACAACACAACCAATTTTGAGACCTAGTGAAACTAAGGTTTCGTCATATTCGATGATTGCTTCTGCAGCAGGCCCGAATTTACCCGAGCCATCTAGGGTCGCTTTGAGAACTGACATCCCCACCAGCCCAGGATTGGTTGCATCCGCTAAGTTGTCTGATGATTCTGAAAAGAAATTACAACTCCCTAAGAAACTAGGGGACACATTCACTAGAGTAACAAAAACAGACCCACTTGCTGGATACCCTGCTTTGAGTAGGATGCAAAAAAAATATGCACAAGAATCTCGTTTGCGAGTCAATAATTCATCATATAGGAGGAGGGGTCGCGCTCACAAAGTAATCGAAGAATGGGTCAAACCTAGTTTGGAGAGGATTGACAAAACAAGAAGAAAAATTGGTCGTAAATTGTCTGGAGCAGGCGACGGATATCGTGACGTCTATGGTGATGAAGATGGAACTCAGGACGATTCGTTTGTTGAGGAAAATTTCCAAACTAACCAAATCATCAGACTCCGCGCAGATCAAGATTCACAATCTGAAATCCAAGAACGACTTCAGTTACTAACTGTAAATGGTGGGGGTCAGATTGCCGAAGACCTTGCAAATCGAACGTTACGTGGGGTATCAAATAGTTCAGAATCTAGTCCGATGTCACTATCTGGAGAATCTTCGAAGAAATTGGATGCGCCAAATAACTTCAGTGGCATGATTGCTAGTACCGAGCCATCCCCTAGATTCGCTGGGATGAGGCGCCTCGGATAAATCAAATCAATTCTGGATGTTCCTCTAGATATTGGATAGTAATCTTTCTATCTAAATAATCAGGCTCATCTAGAATCTTTTTATGAAGGGGGATTACACTATCTACTCCTACAAGAACAGTCTCAGCAAGTGCAGTCTTCATGCTCGCAATGGCTTCTTCTCGGGTACGGCCCCAGGTAATCATTTTGGCAAGAAGTGAATCAAAACATCCAGGCATCTCATACCCAATATGTGCGTGAGTATCAACTCTAATTCCAAACCCAGTTGGGAAATGGCAATCCCAAATTCTTCCTGGCGATGGGACAAATTTGACAGGGTCTTCTGCATTTATACGGCATTGAATGGCGTGGCCAGAAATTGTGATATCTTCTTGTTTTAGGGTAAGAGGTTCTCCTGCAGCAACTCTAATGCCAAGTGATACAAGATCGTAGCTGGTAATCATTTCAGTAACGGTATGCTCAACCTGCACTCTCGGATTTACCTCTAAGAAGTAGAATTTTCCATGGATGTCTCTAAGGAATTCAAATGTTGCCAACCCTTTGTAACCAACCGCTTCAGCCCCAGCGCAAACCCTAGCCCCAATTTCTGCACGTACTTCTTCAGACAGCCAAGGTCCCTCCTCGAGCAACTTTTGGTGCCTTCTTTGAATTGAACAGAACCGCTCACCAAAATGAATTGCTCTCTTTCCATCTGCTAACACTTGAAACTCCACATGTTGCGCTCCTTCGATATATTTCTCAACGAAAACACGCTCATCTCCGAATGCAGAACTTGCTCTTGATTGACAGATATTCAAAGCAGATTCGAATTCCCCCTCTTCATGAACAATTTGCATTCCAATTCCACCACCTCCTGCGGCGGCTTTAATAATCACAGGGTAACCAATTTCAATTGCTATTTCTTTTGCCTCTGGAACACTTGAAACTGGCTCACTACTACCTTTAGCAACCGGTAATCCTGCTTCTTCCATAGCACGCCTTGCCTCAATTTTATCACCAAGTAATGAAATGACATCAGATGAAGGGCCAATGAAAGTAATACCCTCTTCTTCGCAGCGCTTTACGAAGGATGCATTCTCAGCTAAAAAGCCATAACCAGGGTGGATTGCTTCTGCACCGATATTCTTTGCTGCTGCAATAACGGATTCATAATCTAGATAGGAATCGAGTGGGTTTGTTGCATAATTAGCAACAGCGATGTCCGAGAATCTAACAGGTAATGATAACCGGTCTTCTCTCCCATGAATTATTGCAACCTCACATCCTAGGTTTCTTAATGCGCGTGAAATTCTTAGGGCAATTTCGCCTCGGTTAGCAATGAGGACCCTCTTGAACATGGATAATCACACTAGGCCACGGTTCAAGATTATGACGCATAAATTATACATTTGAAAAAATGAAATTAGTAGACGTCTCTCAGGTATCTTTTCTCTTCCTTCATTAATCTCTGCTCAACGAATTCCTTTGCATCTTCTGGAGACATCCCTCCGTGCTCAACTGCTATATCGATGAGGGTTTGGTGTACGTCCTTGGCCATACGGAACTTGTCGCCACAAACATAGAAGTATGCGCCCCCTTCAATCCATGACCATATTTCTTCTCCATGCTTTGCCATCAGATTCTGGACGTAAGTTTTGGGTATCTCTGCCATTCTGGACCATGCCAAATCAAGTTTTGTCAAAAGGCCACTATCTTTCCAATTACTCAATTCATTCTCGTAAAGGTAATCGTGAGTGGATGTTCTGTCTCCAAAGAACAACCAATTTCTGCCCTTGGCTTTGTCAAACTCTCGCTGCTCAAGAAATGCCCTGAAGGGAGCAATTCCAGTACCCGGCCCAACCATAATAATGTCAGTATCGCCATCTTTGGGAAGAACAAAACTTCGTGTAGGGGACATGAACATCGGAATGGACATATCGTTTAGGGGGGCATGGTCTGCCATGTATACAGTGCATAATCCACCCCTGTCTCTACCATGATGATTGTATCTGACAATTGCCACTGTCAATTCGACCTCACCGGGATGTGCATCAGGTGAAGATGCTATCGAGTAAAGTCGGGGTTTGAGTCTGTCAAGTTTTGTTACAAATTCTTGTGGATTGAATGAGAGATTTGGCATATCAGAAAGGAGGTCAATGTAATCTCTACTCCAAATATAATCCTCCATGGCGTCTGAATCATTAACTAATGATTCCCATAGTATGAGGGATGGATCATCAGCAGAACCGACGGGGGCGAATTCGGGGGGGTAATCCTCTTCATCACCAGACCAATTCCATTCCAATTTACTTTCACCCCTGGGCGCGTTATTTCTAATTCTCCCGACTAACCTTAGAGTAACTTTGGGGCCGGTATCAGAAAATTTTTCCTCAAGTCCTTGAATGAACTTCTTTGAAAGTCGGTGGACTTCGTAATGGTTGGTCAAAGCGTCTTCAATAGTGGCTTCACCAAGATGAGTTTCTACAACTTCATCACCACTGAAATTCAATAGTCCGATTAAATCTGAAACTAGTTCTGGAGGATTTTGGGGAATAATTCCAAGAGCGTCTCCAACTTTGTATTTCAGTCCCGATTTCCCTAGGTCAAAGCAAATGTGTCTAGTCTCCTTTGTAGAGTCCGGGTGTGTAATCAATTTCTTATCAATCATTTCTCCGAGGTATGGATTCTTACTACTATAATCGCTCATTCTAATCTATTCCTCCTCTAGCCCGCCCCCGCGGATAATTGCCCGTTCAACCCGCCGTTTATCAAGCGAATGGAGTGGCGTTCCCGAATAAAATCCCGATTGAAGCGCGTAACTAAAGCCGGCGGCCAACGTCGGATAGAAGGGTGGTAATGTGGTAGAGGTGCAATTCCTTGGAAGTGGCAATGCTTTTTGTCCCGATGGAAGACTACATTCTCTGGTACTAATTGATAACAAAATATTAGTTGACGCTCCACCTACAATTATACCGCAATTGAAGCGAGCCAATATCAGCCCTTCTGAAATCAATACCATGTTAATTACTCATTGGCATGGTGATCATATCTTTGGATTTCCATTCTTTATTCTTGAACGCAAGTATATCTCGGATAGAGACTGCTCGAATATTCTTAATGTACATCTTCACAAAGGGGGTGCTGAGCGCTTCGCAAATATCTCAGAGCTTGCATTCCCTAAGACATTAACAGTGGATTTAGACAGCCGTGTAAATTTTTGTGAAGATAGAAGTGGCCGGGTGGCTGGTTGTCCTGACTGGCAATATGAAAGATTCGAGGTGGAGCACGTACCTGAGACCGAACCACACGGTTACCAGCTACAACATGATTCAGGTTTGACAATTCTGCATTGCGGAGATTCAGGACCATGCGGCGAAATTGAAGATAGAGCAAAGAGTGCCCACATAGTAATCATAGAGGTGGGTGTCCCTGATGGTGTGCCAACAGAAATGCATTACAAACCATCATCAATTTCAGAACTGGCCAACAAAAACCCCAAAACAACCTTTCTTGCAACTCATTTATTCACGCCAGCAGATGTGAAAATCCCCCATCTTCCAGACAATGTAATTCAAGCCAATGATGGAGATAAATTTACTCTCAATGAAGATGGCTCCGTTGAAAAAATAGCCTAAATAATATTATCAAATGTAAGAATATAAATAATAATTATAACATCACTTTATGGTTCTTGTAATTAATTGTCATTTTTCATTGATCTGATATTTGATATTGTTGCATTTAGAAATATAATACAAAATCTCGCGATAATTGTTACAAAAAACCTCTCAAAAAAATCACTCTTCAAATTTGATAATAGTTTATCGAACACTCGCGCGACAAACATCAGATGCTTCGGCGACCGTTCAGGTAGAAAAATATCAAAACCTAACTCCAACGAGGAATAATTGTTATTTTTTATCCAATTCCAATTGAGAGTTCATATAGTAGATTTCTATTTTGACATTAAGAAAATATGTAGTCAGCCTCTAAGTTATCAATTAGGCTTATTAGACCGTCACACTTCCTCGTGAATCTCCGTAACGGGGGCGACTGTGACTCTAACATGAAAGATTGACTAGTTAAGAAGAAAAAGAATGGTGTTATAAAATGAGTGAAAATATTTTCAACCATCTACTTACTAGTGACAGCCTCTTCAAAAATAGAGAAGTTCTCCATCATGGCTTCATTCCAGAGAACCTACCTCATAGAGATAAAGAGATTGAATCACTGGTTCATAACCTCGTTGAGGCATTACATGGTCAGATCCCATCTAATATGATTCTTTATGGGCAACCAGGTCTTGGAAAGACCGCTGCTACAAGGCATGTATGTCAGCAATTATTAGCCCGTGGAAAAGAGTTGGGTCGCACAATAAATACAGTTGAAGTTAACTGTTGCACAGTGGATACCAAGTACAGGGTTCTCGCTCAATTAGCTAATGATTTGGTGGAGGACAGTAGCAAACATGTGCCCTTCACAGGTTGGCCGACTGACAAGGTTTTTGATAGACTTAGAGAAAATATGGATTCCTTGGGCGGTGTTCATATCTTCGTTTTGGATGAGATTGATCATTTAGTTAAGCGGCATGGGGATGATATTCTATACCCCCTAACTAGCCTTAATTACGAATTAAGAAATTCACGTTGTTGTATTATTGGGATTACTAATGATTTGCAATTCACAGATATGTTAGACGCTAGAATAGCATCACGTCTTGGTTCTGAGGATGTAGCATTTTCACCATACAATGCTCAACAGATTGAGGACATCCTAGAGAATCGCGCGCACGCGGGTGTGCGAGAGGGCGTACTTTCGGGTGGTGTCATAAAACTCTGTTCAGCGCTTGCCGCTCAAGAACATGGGGATGCTAGGCGTGCTTTGGATTTACTTAGGGTGGCAGTTCATAAGGCAGATATTAAAGGAGCAAAATCTGTCACTACTGAGCATGTTAGATTGGCTCAAAATCAATTACAATTTGATCAAATGACGCCTGTAATTTCTGGTCTTCCTTTCCATCAGAAATTGGTCCTATACAGTATTCTTCTGAATGAATCAAATGGTCTAACAAATGTTTCTACTGGTGAGATATATTCTGTTTATCAAATGACATGCCACAACGCCTCGGTGACTCCACTAGTATCTCGTTCAATTGGAAATGTCGTAAAGAATCTAGATACACTAGGTTTAGTCACCACCAAGACTACAAGTTTAGGAAGATATGGTAGGAGTAATCGAATAAATTCCTGCATTCCCAGCAACATCGATCCAATCCCAATCATGTTGGGGGCTGATGAGGGTATGAAACCAGTGATAAACGCGACTTATCGCTTACAATCTAGACTTTAAGCATATTATTTTCAGTCTATATCGCTAAGAATTGTTAAGAAAGGGTCGCCGGTCGCCCGCCTCATGGGTAATGACATGGACGCGAGCGAAGGCGGCAGTGAGGCTGTTGGCATGTTGCTTGATTGGATTAAGTCTCCCGGCAAAACATTCTCATCGCTAATTTTTGGTCTTGGGGTATGGGGATTACTACTTGGAATAGTTAACGTAGCTATTGGAGCAGTAGTTGCTGGTGAGAGAAAAATCGTATGGGCAGGTTATCTTACAATGGGTTATCTATGGGATGAGCCTTATTCTGAGATGATATACAGACCTTACTCTGATACCGTATTCATCGGCATGGCACTTGTTGGAATTTTTTGGGGTGCATACGGATTAAATCAAAAGGGCGAAGGTGGATTTCAAGCATGGATTACAGGCGTAATTTTCAACCCCATTTGGACTAGCCTTGTTTCAGGTAGTGAAGAGGGTGGTATGACAATGAGTGCTGCAGCTTGGTGTCTTCTACTAGGATTTGGATTCTACGCTTATTGGTCAATAGTTCATTGGGCTTGGACGGACATTGGAGTTTATGCAGTAACTGCACCACTTCTAGCATTTGGTTTTGGTCTTCGATACTTGGCTCTAGTTGGTGATGAAGCACCAGTGGCTGAATGAAGATTCAAATTCCCTTTCGGAATAAACGGCTGTGTCCGTTAATACCTCGAATTGCGTCATTATATCCTTCTAGAGCACCTATCCAGAGTGCAGCACTCCATAGCAAATAGTTACGGAAAATCAAAACACATATCATCATTAAAATTAATGAAATTAAAGAATCAACAACTCCGAAAATGACGGAGATGAATAGTAGTGGTAGAATAATCATAACAAATTTTCCATCGGAGGTAAAATCATGTTTAATCCTTGGATATTTTCTCATGATTCTAATGTGCGCGCGCGCATCTCTTCTTCGCTTTTGTAGAAAATGTCCGAGATTATTCTCTGCAACATGATCAACAATAGCATCAGGTACGTAGCGAATAGTTCCCCCAGATTCTAATATCTTCATTGAAACTTCCATGTCTTCAGCGTGAAACCATTCTGGATCAAAGCCACCACGTGAAATTAACGAATCCCTCTTGAACATGGAGCACGGCCCATTTGCTAGAGTGGCTTTCTCTCCTCTTTTAGAATACTTGTTCGCTACAGAAGTAGCCCTAAGCCTACTCACTGATGTTCTACCTTCATCAAATAATACTCTTCCTGTTACTGCTTCGAACCCTTCACTCGAAGCAAATAACTTCTCAATCCAATTTGGCCTTGGCTTACAATCAATATCTGTAATCGCGACCCATTCACCATTTGCTTCGTTTAGTGCGCGATTTCTTCCTGCAGAGAGTCCAAGCTGCTTCTGTGAAATGACTCTTACAGAGACTTCGCCTGAAATTGGTTCCAAATTGTGCCACTTCTGGAGAACTTCAGTGCCACCGTCAGTTGAACCGTCATCGACTGCAATCACTTCAATTGGGTGGTATGTCTGAGCACAGATGGCTTTCATACAGTGATCTATCCACCGTTTTCCATTTCTAACACAAACTGTAATTGAAATTAGTGGATTGGTCAAAATCACACCTCCCGTGTGAATACATCCAGTAATCTCCTGCAATTCTTTTTAGTTTCCTCTGTAGTAATTCTAAGGACCACGCCCTTTCCCGGTTGCCCGTAAACTAATGCACATCCAAGGGGCGCAATTAGGTGGATAATTAGTGGCGCCAAATCTTCTTCACCATTCACTACTACTAACGTAGGCTCACTATTGGAGAGAGCCACTTTGGTTGCCAGTTTCAAATCTGCTGTAATTACTCCTGGGGGGCTAGTGCAGGTCGTTAATGAGGTGAATACAGTTCTATCCAAATCTGCGGCAGGCGCCCATGGCTCTCGTTTGGTCATTCCATCTACAAATGCGATGTCTGGGACAATGTTCATTTCAACTAAGGTTTGGACGCAAACATCCCCAACTGCAATTAGCTTTGGTGAGTTGTCTTGAATAGTTGCAATTGCTTTTTTCATTGCTATTGAGGTGTTTGATTCTGGTCCCTCGAAAAGCGTTCCATAGGGCTTTTTCAATTCATCATCCAATATTTCGGGCATTCTCTGATCTATGTACATTTCAGAGTCTCCAAGCCAACTGGAACCATCTCTTCCAATTTGCCCAGCACGAATTCTGCTAGATGATATGATATTACCATCTGAACAAGAAACGTGATCCGCTTCAATAATTGATAAGGGGGGCAATCCTCTATGCTGGCGCCTAGAATTGATGTCTTCGCAAGCAGATATTGTTTCAGGGGTACAGCCAATAGCATCAGCATCCTCACAGGTTGAGGCTGGACCAATCGAATCATTCAGGAGATGGATTGTAAGATTTTCAGAATAACCAGATTCTTCAGCCCATAGCAAAATCTCATTCTTTCGTGCCTCCCAACTCAGTATCAGTGGATTCTTTTTCTGTGCTAATTCATCACTGATTAGCCAAACTTGCACAGTTTCAGATTTTTCTAGACAGGTAGTTAGAAGGTGCTCATGGCCAACATGAAAGCGGTCAAAAGTACCGCCGAGTAGACATAGCGAGTGGTGCCCCATCATTACTTCGTGTTAGTAGGGCCTCAATCAAACCTACGCTGAAAATCGAAGAAAAATGTGCCCCGGGGCGTAACGAACCACCTCATCGCCTCTCGGCTTGGAGGTTCTGACCCACCCCGGGACGTCTGTCGGGCGAGTGGGTGGTCCCATGAATCATTCCGCGCACAGCAGTCCTATGGGGACCTTCTCACCCTGCCGCCATTTTGCACCACAATTCATTCCCAAAAGGGTCACTGTGGCCTTCGAAGGCGGCGATACCCCGAACTTGGTACCACAGTTCATCCCCCGCCGGCGAAGGCCAGGGTCCGTGTGGTGTTGCTGTCGGGGCATTTTTTCAGCCACACGGCCCCTTCTTGAATGCTATCATTCTAGATTTTAGAGCTGGCGCTGAATTTTTTCACGTAATCCCGAATGGAATCCACTCTTTCGGGCTGCAACTCTAATCGAAACTTCTGGACAACCCAAAGTAGTCTCGGAAGCGTTGAACTCGGGCCATTTGTCAAGTGGTTGTAGTAACCACCCGATTAATGGGTGAGTATTTCCTGTATGTGGTAATTGATTTTTTGAAACTGCAAATAAAGCATTTTGCAAATCAAATAGTTCGCCAACCCCTATCAATTTTGAATCACTTTCAATTCCATGTAAAATTCTCTCAAGCCTTACAATTAATTCAGTTGAGCAACCAGGGTGCTCAACAATGCCAACTCCGGGAATTGTATGTTCTTCTCCCGGTGATCTGAATAGGGCGGCAGCCCATGGAATTTCACAAGATAACAACTTCTCTCTTCCATCAGCCAACTCGGCCATCCTGACGAACAAATCAGGAGATAATGGTGCCCACCATTCTATCGGCAATGCAGCGATATCCTCAACCTCTTCAATACTTGGAATTCTTCCATCATTGGCCATTCCAACCAGTGCCTGCCATCCACTCAAAGTCTTAGAATTGGTTGTAGAATAATTTAGTAATTCAGCCCAATTAGAATCTAACTTTCCTTGTTGGGAAAGCCAGTTTAATCCACAAAGTGATGGGACTATATTGCTGGGTGGCGATTTGGTAAGGGATATTGGCCCCCATTTAGCTAAATCTGATGACAATTCTGGTGGCAACCACGCAACTTGGGAAAGAAGGGTTGAGGCTAGCCATGACTCTGCCTCATTGTCCAAAGATTGTGAATCTACCAGGGTTCTGAGGCGAAGGGATAGATCGTATTCTTTCCTGATCCTATCTCCAATAAATTTCATGGCTTTTTCTTGCCATTCATGTGGTGCGTGACCTGCAATTTCAGGCAAATTTTCAATCGGAACGAATTCGTGCGAAAGAAGTTCAATCCACTCTTTTCCTATATTCCGTCCTTGTCTTCTCCACATCTGCCAACGATTTTCATCGGGACATGCAATCCAAGCAGATAGTGGGTCCGCTGATTCAATTCTGTTCGACCAATCACTATCACCTACCGGGTACCTCAATACTGCTGCGAAGAGTCTCATTTCGGCTGTCGATTCCTCTGTGGCATCAGGTGGTGTAGAATCTCCTGCGGCAACAACGGCTGTTTGAACAGAATCTAATAATTCAGAATAATTTCTTGGGGGTTTCCAACTAGGGGGTGGTGAAGTAAAACTAGGCGGTGGCTTGGAAGACATCTTGCAGGCCAATTCAACATCTCCTGCTAACTGGAGTCTGAACCATGAATGAGGTCTGATTGGGTCCGGTCTAAGTGTAGGATATGGCAGTATTTCATCGGGCTCGTTATTTAGGATAACCATTCTTGTCCTATAATCAGAAAAGAGAGTATGAATTTGGTGGGAATCATAGTGGTTAGGTGGGTATTGCATCACTATTGGAGTGTTTATTTCCCTGCTAATCGACCAATCAATAAGTGATAGCCAGGCATTGTTTGACATGCCTTGAACATCAAGTAAGGTACTTTCGTCACCACTCAAATCTGACCATTCTCGATTTGGCCAATCAGACTGGAATCGCCGCCATGTGGAATCTTCAACTCTTGTGGTGCCGCTTCTCGTTTTTCTGCCCTTACGAATGGCTTCCATTAATCCATCCAAACGATGTTTTCTTTCTACTTCTGATAATCTAGGGTGGGCTCTATTAATCCATGATTCGAGGATTGATAGTGGTAGCGAATCACCTTCGCGTCCAAGAAGCGAAGCTTCTGCAATTACCATAGCGCCTTCAGTGGATGAAGCCAGCAAACTCGTAGTTGAAAGTCGGTCGGTTAGAATGGCACAAATTGGAGATTGGGACCGGAGTGGGGGCACAGATTCGTGAGCGACTCCTAGGTTCCAGGATTCGGAAGAACCCATGGGCACTGGTAAATCTGGCCATTCAGATTCAATTGGTTCTCCAAACCAACTACCTATCGCTAATCTCAAGGATTGCCTAGGGTCGAGCAACCTCGCCCTTAGCAATCCAATTTTCGGGACATCTTCCACCCAATCAGCAAGGGATGTGGTTTGCTCATTATTGGGGGGGGCCACGGGTTGTAAATTTGTTACATCATACCATCTGACCTCTGCCTCTCTAGCGACTGTCCAGAGCCATTCGGCTTTGACCCCTTCATTTCCACTGTACTCTTCATCGCCTCCATCAAATGGCATTTCACCGCTCCGCGGTAGGGGAATTAGGGAACTATTCAACGATTTGGTGTAAGCAATAAGAAGTTGGGGGCCATCTTTGGCCAGCAACATTCCTGATGCCCAATCTGGGATGTCATCAATTCTTACTGACGCCAACCTCGCTAATTCATCAGAAGTCAGCAACTCCCATCCAGCGGCAGTCAAGTGTTGTTTAGCACCTCGCTGGCTAGAATCGGAATCAGATTGAACCAACCCTTCTGCCCGCATCCGCTTTAATTCGGCTGATGCATGAGGTAATCGTAGGCCAACGGCTTTCCCGGCCACGCTAACAGTGGAGGGTCCATCTGACAGGTGATCGAGAAGCCTACGTCGATAACTACCGCGAATTCGTCGATTAGGTCCTGCTCTAACGCCCCCCATAATTCGCCCTCTTCTGACACCTGAATAGCAGGCTTGTTGAACGGGGTGTTGTTGCAGTACTTCAATCATTTCCTTAGTTACAATTAGTTACACATTTCCATTGGAGAAGAAGTGGTTTTTCTAACTCACCACAAATAATAATCAAATACCCCTGAATTATATGTCACATTATGTAACTGCATTAGTAATCGGTGGCAACGGTTATATCAGCGAGAGCATTCCCTTGGCTCAGACGGCGATTTGCGACCTGCACAGAGACGTCAAATGACATGGAGAAAAGAGGTGTAAAAATGAAAACGGTAAGAATCAGACAGAAGATAAAGGCATTCCTATCGGAACGACCTCGGAACACCGCAGAAATTCTTGAGCACATCAACACAACCATGCGTCACGGTACTACAAGCCAACAGTTAGGAAATGTTCTTTCAAAGGATAAGGACATTGTAAAAGTTGGCTATATCAAGCGAAGTGGAATACTTTCTGGTGGCTATGACATATGTGAATGGGCCATAGTTGATTGGGTCAAAGACAAAAACCCAGAGTGGGTCCCAGGACAACCATTTCTCCTAGATAGAGATGAAAATTTCTGAAACTTCCTCTAGTGATTAGGTAAAACTGAAATCTATTTTTCCAGTGTGTTTGACCAGTCGCCTGATCTAGCAAGACTGTTCATTTTTGCACGGTGAGAAAATGCTTGTTGGCTATCTTCAGGTGTTCCACTAGCCCAGACTTTCAGGGCAGCTGCTTGGAGTGCTCTCCCGTAGGAGTATGATAATTGCCAAGGTGGATTTGAATCCATTTCATTCATGATATTGAGATGGGCAGTTGCATCTTCGTCCGATTGACCTCCTGAAAGAAAAACAATCCCAGGTAATTCAGAAGGAACATTTTCTCTCAAGCAGTTTAGAGTCATACGAGCCACTTCTTCACGAGAAATTTGTTGATTGCATCCTTTTCCAGCGATTATCATATTTGGTTTGAGTAGCGCACCAGGAATATGGACGCCCTGTTTTTCACAGGCGGCAAATGTTTCGCTAAGGATTTGAGCTGTTACTTCATAGCAGCGAGTGGCATCATGATTTCCATCCATCAGAACTTCTGGTTCGATAATTGGGACTAGACCTTGCTCTTGGCAAATTGCTGCGTAACGTGCTAGTGCGTGGGCATTAGTTGAGATACAAGCACTACTTGGAAGTCCATCACTAATAGCAATGACCGCTCTCCACTTAGCGAATCTAGCTCCCATTGAGAAATATTCAGAACACCTTTCTCTAAGTCCATCAAGTCCCTCAGTAATTTTCTCACCTTCAAAATTTGCTAATTGTTTAGCACCAGTGTCAACTTTGATTCCAGGAATTATATCAACAGATGAAAGATATTCGGGAATAGGCGTCCCATCGTCCATCTTCTGCCTAATTGTTTCGTCAAATAGAATGACACCACTGATTGCGGATTCACAATTTGGTGTTGCAAATAGATTCGCTCTGTAGGCTCTTCGTGCTTCTTCAGAGGATTGAATCCCTACCCCTTCCAAACGACTACCCATTGTGCCAGTACTTTCATCAGCAGCTAATATTCCTCGCCCGGGTGAAACAATTTTATTCGCATTCATCTCAAGTAGTTCTGTATCCATAATTACCACTCAAACCCGACGAGTAGGCTTGTCATCTTCAAGCCATCGCAAAGACAATTTATTCGAGAAATCACTTTACATACTCTGCACTGATGAATTGTCTTGTCTTACTAGCAACGTCAATGACTTCACTGTGGACAGCCACTCTTGAACCCAAATCCTCAACTCCGGGTAGATATCCTGAGCAAACTCCACTAGCTACGAATAGGGCATCAGAACTAGCACATAGATCATCTCTACCCCATAATCTGTAAACATCATCACCAAGCATGTCATGAGCTCTACGCTCGTGATCTTCGTTTGTAGTAACCAATCTTCCTTCAAAATGAGCATCTAACCCCCTCAATGCTGTAGCTGTAATGACTCCTTCCGGAGCCGCCCCGATTCCCATTAGCAAATCAACATCACTGTTAGGGTTGGCAGCATCGAGAGCAGCAGCCACATCCCCGTCACCAATTAGAGGGACTGAAACCCCTAATTCTCTTAATGATTTTATCAAATCTCTATGTCGGTCCCGATCCATAACCACTACTCTAAGGTCGGTCACTGATTTATCCAAGGCCGCAGCTGCGGCTTCAACATTGTAGGGCACGTCAGCTTCAAGAGATATTTCACCAACTACTTCTGAAGGTCCTGCCAACTTATCCATATAGCAATCTGGCGCATGAAGAAGTGTTCCTCTAGGTGCTGCAGCTAGGACTGCAATTGCATTTGGCAAATCTTTCGCCACATGATTGGTACATTCAAGTGGGTCGACTGCAATATCAATTTTTAACGCATCTTCGACACCTTGCATTGAACCAAGTGGCTCTCCTATCCAAAGCATGGGGGCATCGTCTCTTTCACCTTCTCCAATGGCTACCCTACCATCAAATGGGACTGAATCAAATACTCCACGCATCGCCTCCACTGCGGCGCCATCAGCAAGTTTTCCATCTCCTCGGCCACGCCATTTTGAAGCAGCAATGGCAGCTTCTTCCGTAGCTCTCACAAAGTGTGACATCAAATCACTGGTGTTCGCCATGGACTGCCGATACCTCCTCAGTTCTCAATGCTACGGTTACTCACCCTTGTGTTTTTCAACTACTTTTATTGATTCTATTTTAGTAGATGGGTATTGCCCATCTTCATTTTTCTCTAATGGTTTTACCATATCCCATGCACAAAGAAGGCCAGCCGATACACCAGCTAAAGCCTCCATTTCAACACCTGTTTTCCAGTGTGCCGAAACTGCTACAGTACATCGAAGTGAATTATCTTCCCAATCCCAAGAAACGTTACAACCTTCTATAGGGATAACATGACAGTGTGGAATCATTCGCGGTGTATCCTTGACTGCTTGAATTGCAGCTACTGTGCTTGCTTCCAAAACGTCCCCCTTTGTAACGAGGCCGTGTTGAATTGCATCAGCAGAAGTTACAGAAAGTTTTAGCAAACCTGTTGCTATTGCTTTTCTTTCAACAATTGGTTTATGGCCAACTTGTACAATTCCATCTATTCCATCGTTCAACCCAATCCCCCCTTCCAAACTGTGCCGTCAGCCCGAACCTCTTTTTTCCACAGGGGTGCTTGGGACTTGAGTTCATCTATTAACCAACTACAAGCTTCGAACCCTTCTGCACGATGGGGGCTGGCAACATGAATTGCTACAATTGGCTCACTTGGTCCAACTGAACCAGTACGATGGGCCATGGAAACAGAAGTAACTCCAAATTTTTCTATCGCTTCTTCACCCAATCTTTCGAGAACTTCTGGTAGTTTTTCTTCCCATGCATCAAATTCTAGCCTTTCTACAGCAACTCCATCTTCATAGCCTCTAGTTAGTCCGAGAAAGGAAATTACACTTCCACACCCATCAAGCATAAGTTTGTCCCTAACGGCATTAGAATCCAAAGAATCAGGGGCTGGAACGATAATTACTCTGTTCTTAACTACCATCTATACAGATGTGTAATGGCAACCCTGTTTTAATGCGCCGATGGCGAATCCTTCATGCTTGAAGAGCAACTCGAAGGTCCAGATGGCATCCAGTGGAGGCGGTGATGAGCCCATTCAGATTATGGGAGCGGGTCTATCTGGACTTGCAGCAGCTATTATCCTGGCAAAGGAAGGAAAAGAGGTTCACGTGCATGATATTAGGGAAGATTCTGGGGCACGCTTTGACGGTGATTTTCAGGGTTTGGAAAACTGGACTAGCGACACAGATTTTCTAGATGAATTACGAGGTTGGGGAATTAATCCCGACGAATTCAAAGTAACTCCTTTTCATGAAGTTGATGTAATACATCCTGATGATGAAATTACTAAGGCATGGAGTCCTAAAGTGGCTTTTAGGGTAGTTGAACGTGGCACTGCTTCACATACAATCGATCAAGGATTGAAAAGGCAGGCAATCGCGGCAGGTGCCCAAATCCATTACAAATCTAGAGTAAATCCAGAGGATTGTCAAATCGTTGCTGCAGGGCCAAGAGATACTTCCGCCGTTGCTTTTGGGGAAATATTTGAAACACCTCTCCCAAACCACGTATCTTTCCATTTCAATGATAAATTAGCACCAGGTGCATATGCCTACCTAATTGTAATCGATGGTATTGGGCTGATTTGCACTTGTCTTTGGAGAAAACAGAAAAAGAGTGAGAGGTTTCTGAATGAGACAATTGCCTGGTATGATCAACATTATCCGGAATTGAATAGAAAACCGATTAAGAGAGTTGGTGGGAAGGGAGATTTCACAATCAACCAAAAATACACAATTGATGGGCGCCATTATGTTGGTGAAGCGGGAGGCCTTCAGGATTTCATGTGGGGTTTTGGGATGAGATACGCTATTACAAGTGGTGTTTATGCAGCTAAAGATTTGCTGGGCGAGGTGACTTACGAAACTGAGGTCCGCAAGAAAATTCTTCCCACAGTAATTACTAGTGTCTCAAATCGTTGGTTAATGAATCGAGTAGGGGACCGCGTTTTTAAGAAAATTGCAGTTAATTGGTATAGGGATCAAACAAAAAGACAGGACGGACTACCATATATTGCTAATTTATTCCGCCCAGATTTGAAACGTAAGATTGTCTACTCACTATTTGGGAGGTGGATGCTGAAAAAAGTTACAACTGCCGATGGAAGAACTGTTCTTAGGTTACCATTTAGAAACGCCAGAAAGAGAGATGTTTGGGAACCAAGTTCTGATGCACAAAAAGTGAAAGAACAATGGAAGCAAATCCGCCGAGGGGGAGCCACAACGTCATTTGGTGAAGAGGAGTAAGAACCACCTAACGATATTCTCTTGTAATGTCCTTACCAGCAAACTGGTCTTCAGATTCTCTATACACGGTCCTCAGATTGTTAATCCAATTCATCTCTTGAGTAATGATTTGAATTTCTTTAACTCCAATGTCTTCAGATGTGTCCATCCATCCTAGTACTATCTCCATGGTCATTCGAGCACCTTCTCTATGAGGGTATGAAAAAACATCCATTGACAATGGTGGAGTTGCTACCAATGCGACATCATCCAAATCGCCCAATTGATCAAACATGGCTTCATATGCCTTCTTCAAAAGACTGCGCCTAGATTCATCTTGAGTAGGCCGGCGACAATCAGGGCCTACAACGTGAAGCAATTTTTTCGCAGGTATTTCGAATGCATCAGTTACAACTGCAGTACCTACCGGGCAAGGTTGCAGATTGTCCTTTCTACGTTCAGCAGCGATTGCATTACAAGCTTCTCGGAGTTCTGCTCCTGCCGTGGTATGAATCTTGGAATCTATTCCTTCTCTACCAGCAAGTCGATTGTTAGCTGTGGTTACCATAACATCCGCTTCACTCTTGGTGATGTCGCCAATTATGACTTTAACCAAGCCATTCTTACACTGCCGAGCAAGAAATACGTCCGCCATGAGGTGAGCAGGTGAGGCCGTCGGCAATATACCCCACGCCGTTAAAGAGAAAAAAGTGGCTTTTTTGAAAAAAAAAGTCATCACGACTCCGATAATATCTTGAGCGATGTTAAGCCTTCAATTATTGTGTCCAGTACTCGCTTTGTCATTCTCGTACTTGCACTCTTTCTCTTCATGCCTTGGTCATACGGAAGTCAAAATGAAGATACACTAAACCTCTCAGAGTCATCATCTTACACAAGCAATGTCTGGAATGAAACTCCTTTTCGAGACATAGCAGTCCCAGAAAATTTCACCTTTCTTTCATTCATCAATTATTCAGATGTCGGAATACTAATCAATAACAATAGTGAAGACAGTAAAGCGATAGGTTTCGCCTTCGTCGCTGCTCGTAATATATCCCCCAATCGCATTTTTTTGTTTGATAATGATAGCACACCCACTGGAGAAACAATTAATCCAGACCAATTTGATACTTATTTTGCGAATCCATTGAGAGATATGATTTCAGACAGAAATTTGACTACCGAATTGAATTATCTTGTAACGACGAAAGGGGTCCCTCTCAGGATAAATGGTCCTGGAAATGGATTAGCTTCCTTTGATTCTGAAATTGGCCTAATTAACGGTGCCTACAATTCTACGATTCATCAAAATTGGTGGGCAACCCATACCTATGGTCCGGGTGCAGGCGAAGAGATGAAGAGATTTTCACGCCAAGAAGAAGGCTTCTATCTAGTAACCCGGCTAACTGGCTATACTGTAGATACGGCTTTAGGGCTGATTGAAAAGGCGAACAACTCATTCGGGCAACGTGGAATTGGAATACTTGATTTAGCAACCAATGGATACCAATCTTGGAATGACAGGCTTCACTCAACAAATACAACGATGAATGGAACAATGGGGCTTCCTATACACTTCAATCAGAACTCGACCTTTGTTACTAATCAGAGTAATGTAATGTTCTATGCGTCATGGGGATCTAACGATGGGTCATGGAATGAAAATTGGTTACCAAACTCTGGATTCGATACATCAAGTAACTCGTGGGCAACCGGGGCAAAATATTGGGTGGATAATAATCCACCACTTTCCGGTAATGAAAGTTTTGAGTGGGTTAGGCAAACCGCAGTGAAGAAAAACGGTAATGGTGCAATGGAAGGAAACCTTGTACCGGAAACTTGTACTGTGACTGAAGCCAGCTCAACAAGTGGGTTGCTAGCAGAATATTTTGACAATGCAGGAGTTTCTTACAACTCAAGTCTGATGCCGGATTTATCAGGAAGAGTACCAGACTATTGGCGTTCCGAACAGAATATCAATCACCCCAACACAGCTGGTGCTTGGTCTGGGCTTGATAGTAGCATGTTCAGTGATTATTGGTCTGCTCGGCATACTGGAGTGATTTCAATTCCAGATAGTGGGAATTGGACCTTTTATCTAAACAGTGATGACGGATCAAAATTGTGGATTGATGGAGTAGAAGTAATCAGCAATGTAGGAGTTCATGGGATGAGAGAAATTTCTGCAACAGTACAACTTTCTGCGGGGCCACATAAGATTAAGACAGAATTCTTTGAACAGGGTGGATGGGCTGGATTAATTCTGTCATGGCAGGGGCCTAATCAAGGTAAACAAGTCGTCCCAAATAATGCATTTACTAGAGGCATGGCAGATTCAGTCACTGCTGATTTAACTCATCATTGGACTTTTGATGAGAGTTCTGGTACATCGATCGAGGATTCTGCAGGCACCTCAAACCTCACACTTTTCAATAGTAACAACGGGGTTGGTTGGCAGCAATGTCTTTTCGGGAATTGTTATCACTTTGATGGTAATGACGATTATGCCAAAATAGATGTTAGTGACTGGGGGGGTAACTTTTCAGTGTCGTTGTGGGTAAATACAGGTAATGTTAATCAAAATCGATATTCTTCAGCATTCACTGTAAATGATGTAGCTGGAGATCCAGAATCGTTCCAAATAATGACGAGCGGCTCAAACCCCGGTGATTGGGAATTATATCACAATGTCTCATATTCATTCGGAGGGATTCAAGAAGACGTATGGACGCATCTCGCTGTTACCTATGAAAACAATGTTCTCCGACAATATCTCAATGGCATTCTTGTTCAAAATACAACTGTTCCAAGTGGTAGTATAGATAGCATTGAATTATACAAGGTGGGAGTAAATAGGGGTGGGAATGCACATTTTGAAGGATTGATTGATGATATTAAAATTTGGAATCGAACGCTGTTTGATTCTGAAATCACTGAAATCAATGCGGCTGCTGCAGTTACTTGCCCGAGTTATAGCAATGCAGGAATTGGTGAAACATCAGTCGAACAAACATATGATTTCAATGATGATTTGAAAGGTCATGCTTGGATAATATATGGTCATGGAATGAAAGATGGCTGGATATCTGGCAATTATAGAATCGAAGTATCCTCATTTGATGACAACGGTACTCTACTTGATACAAATACAAGTTCGTCTCAAAGTTTGGCATCATCTTGGAATTCGATTACTATGCGTTTCAGGCCACATGAAAACGGTTCATCATTTAAGGTCAAGATGATTGCTTTGCTAGATTCTACAACTAGAAACGGATCGATTTACTTTGATACAATGAATTTACGAGCCATTAGGCCTCACTTTGAATGGGTTGATGGTAGTATTGCTGAGACTGCTGTTAGTACCGGAGGGAGGACATTCACTTCGGGAGCCTCTTATGGTCAGAGTTTGGTTGCTGACCTTCTAGAGGATGGTGTCTCAGGAGTCAAGGGATACGTATACGAGCCTTACCTTAGCGCTGTAGGGTATCCAGATATTCTATTACCATATTATGCAAATGGATACAATTTCGCCGAAGTAAATTATGCTGCAAATCCTATGATTTCTTGGATGGGTACAGTAATTGGTGACCCTAAGATGGCACCGTATGCGGACATACTTCACGATGTTGAATTAGAGGCAGTGAAAACAGACGGGATGCTTTCAATTGGAGTGAATGGTAGTCTCGAAATTATTGTACAGAATCTTGCTCCGGGAATTGCCAATGGTTCGATTGAAGTTCGAGATAGAAATGGAAACAGTGTCTTAGCAAATGTATCACTTCAGATGCCAGGTGGTAATGATGTCGGCTCTCGCAGAATAGTCTCTGTGAATTTGACACCCACAAGAGTAGGTTTCAACGAGTATGTCATTCGTTACACTGCAAGTGATTGGTTGAATCCAGAAAGAGTTGTTGAGAACAACATTGTAATCCTCAATATTCAGGTAAATGAAGGCCCGGAAATTGAAGGATTGGTATGCACATCATGGACTGCACATAGAGGTGAAACAGTAGGTTGCACTAGTGCTGTAAATGATGATTTTGGAGTGACGCAAGCCCGTCTAGGTTGGAGGGTGAACGGTAGCAACGACAACTGGACTTTCATCAATTCAACTAGTTTGGATTTCATAAATTGGTATTCTAGCCTTAAGATACCTACCAATATTGATTTGGGTAAATTGGATTTAATATCGGAAGTTAGAGATGCTCAAAATCAAGTGGCCCAGTTTGTGATGAATGGTGTGATGACAATTACGAATGCCCCCCATACATGGTTTGGAGTACATGTTGCGGGAATCGACCCAGTGAATTGGAATGGTGTCATGCCTTTGCTAGACAATGTTGCTGGAGAAGTTACTCGTGACAGCGACATCACCTTGAAAGCTTGCGTGGTAGATGCCGATCACGACCCTCAAAATGAACTACCGATGATAATTACCAACAATGGTAATGTTTCAGAAGTACAGCCCACTGAAAGCCAATTTTCAGATGTATTTTGCTACCAAGCGATATGGAGAATGGAATGGGGGAGCTCAACAAAGAACACCACAGTATTCCTTTACGATGCAGCAGGAAATCTATTCACAACAAGATTAATTCCAGTACGAGATGAACCTTTCAATATTGAAATGGAATTAACAGATTTTAATGGTGTTGCACAAACTTTAGCCCAGGGCACAGGTGAGAGAATTGTAATTTCAATTACTGATGAAGATGATGTACTATCAAACTACGAGTATCATTTGAAAGTCATCTGGCCCGGCCATTCTGAGCAAATAATAGAAGGACATATTGAAGCAGACGGCACACTTCGATACAACTCTTCAGTCACATTGGCTCCGCCGCCCCCGGGGTTGGAGTTTGGTGAATTGAAAGTGGAAATCCAAATCACAGATATTGCGAATTTTGGTATCACTCAAGTCAAACATATGAATTGGTCAATGCACCTACAACCCCCTTCGGTGTTTGAAATTGGATTTTGTGATGGGAATCAAAATCTTCTCATAAGAGGAAAAGAAGTGCGTGGTTGGGTAATGATTGATGTAAATAGACTTGTTAATGGTGTATCATTTAATTTGGCCCAATCCGGAAATGTCAAACAAATGCAATCTAATCAATTGGACTGGGATGATTGTCAATTCCCAGACTCAGAAGATTTCTATTGGGGATTTACTCTAAATGCAGATAATAGTTTCACCTCAGGAAATGGAACATTGCAAGTAGTCGTTTTAGACATTGATGGATTGAGGGGTGTAGGGGATTTTGAAATTGAAATTACCTTTGGCCTTCCTACGGTAATCAATCAATCAGGGGAGGTTAATGAAGGTCAATTTGGCAATCTTGAAGCGTATTTAGTTGATTCAGATGGGCACCAGGGGACATTTTGCACTTTCATCATCATCGATTCTAATGGGACTACAGTCATGGAATCTGATGGGCCTTTACCTAATAACGGCATATTCTCAACAAGATGGATGCCACCAACATCCGGGGCTCCATTTGCATCTACAATTGGATGCACAGATGCTCAGGGTAATCAAGTTGCACATACTCGAGATGAAATATATCCAAATCCTGCTATAACATCTAGTGATGCGAATAACTCTGATGTTTTGAATGAGAATCCGAAAAGTGATGTTGTGAATCCCAAACTAATTTTCTTAATTGTAGTAGTAGTATTATTCTTTGCAATTATTGCAACTATCTTGCTTCTACAAAATAATTCAAATAAAAATGAATTTGAAGATCCGTCAGAAAAATTGGATCAAAGCAGCGAATGGTCGGCCCCTAACGATTCAAGGATAGAAGGCGAGCAAAATATAGCATTTGCAGAGATGGCGATGGGGGAACTTGATGGGGTCTCAACAAATAATCAAGACATGTCAGATGTTGAAGAAATATTGCAGGAAGAGGGAGAAATTGACATATCTCTCAACAATGTTGGAGATCCAGAGAGTTCGATGGTTATTGACATCTCAGAAGATCACCAGCCAGATGAATCAAATGAAAGTTGATTAGAAAATGGTAATAATTCCCCAAAGGATTGAATTAGGGGTGTATCTCGGACAGGCATGGCTGTAGGATATGTTCTCATCAATGTTAAACCCGGTTCAGAAATGCCCGTGTATAATATTGTAAAAGAATTGGAAATGGTAGAAGATGCAACTCTCCTATTTGGCGACTATGATTTAATTGTAAAAATGAATGCCCAATCAATGGGAAACATCGCAGCTGCAGTGGTTGAAAATATCAGATCAATAGATGGAGTTCTTGATACAAAAACACTCGCTGGCGCAGAATTGTGATTGCAAATACAGTTTTTTCAACACAGGTTTTTTACCCCTTTTTCAAATTTCATCCATTTGTTATTATTTAATGTCAGATTCTATAAAGACATTATTTTCTCAAAACCAATTGACGAAAAGCCTATCGCGAATATACTTTCGAAATGTTGTATTGAATGCCCAATGTGGCGCAGTACAGCGTTTAGCACAGGAAATCTTTAAATACTCTCTGTATTGGGACGCTGGCCAAGGAGGTTATCCGAAATGAGCAAGAAATACTTCGTCCTAATGGAGGGCGGAAAAGATACTAGCCAAGTATTCGCGAGCAAGCAACCTAGGGGCGCTGCCCTGAAGGCCGCAAGTCGCGGAGTGAAAGACATCAACCTACGTGAGCGCGGTACTAAGCGCGTACATGTGTTTGAGGGGCGTAGAGACCACGTTGCAAAACCTGCAAATGGTCCATCGTGGCTACCTGACAAAGTCTGGAAGGCAAACGTCAAGAAGTTACGAGTAGATCATCTCGACTGATGTCTATCTTGATAGAAAACCAAGTAATGCGAACACGGTCCAAGTGGGTCCCTCTAGGCGGCCCACTGGACTATTATTTTCTAAGTCCAATTTTCTTTGCAACCCAAGCAATTGGGTCGTAGTATTCAGTGACTATTCTTTCCTTTAGAGGAATGATTGCATTGTCGGTAATTTTAATTCCTGCGGGGCATACTTCTGTACAACAGTGCGTGATATTACAATATCCAATCCCAAATTCATCTTTAATTTGAGCAAGTCTATCACTGGTATCCATTGGATGCATTTCTAGATTAGCCAAACGGACAAAGAATCGCGGTCCAGCAAATTCATCAAACAATTGGTGCTCTCTTATTACATGACAAGTATTGATACAGAGCATGCATTCTATGCAGGAACGGAACTCTTGAACTCTATCAGCTTCATGTTGTTGAAATACCCAGTCTTTTTCTTCAGGGCCTTTCAGGGATGGGATTTTCATATTCAATTCATATGCCCATGAAACATCTGAAACAAGATCCTTTGTTAGTGGGAAAGATTTCATCGGTTTGACTATTACAGGTTCTCCTGGTGGAGTTTCAACTTCAATATCCGACATTCTAGTCATACACATCAAGCGAGATTTTCCATTCACCTCAGCCGAGCAAGAGCCACATTTGCCTGCCTTACAATTCCAACGACAAGAAAGTTCAGGTGCGTGTTGAGCCTGAATTTCATGGATTACATCTAGCACAACCATTCCTTCATCCATTTCTATAGTATAGTCAACCATTTCGCCACAAGGAACACCATTTTCATCTGGCTCCCCACGGAACACGCTGAAAGTGACATCTTTACCCATTATTCTTCCTCCATGTGTAGGTCACTTTCGTCAAGTAATCCTCTCAAATCATTAGAAATTGGAGGGTAACTACGATGGTCAAGTTTCATTGAACCATCCTCATCCATCCAAATAACACTGTTAACTTTCCCCCAATATGAATAATCCGGTACAGGGTAATCTTCTCTAGTGTGACCCCCTCTACTTTCTTCCCTAGCTAGAGCGGCTATTGCACACATTCTGCTAATATCAACCATGGCGTTAATCTCGAGTGCTTGATGCCATCCCGGATTGTAGATTTTCCCTCCCCCTGGTGATGATAATAGGCCACGGGATGAAATGTCATCCAAGTCTAATAAGGCCTCTTCAAGTAGAGATTTGGAGCGAATAATTCCAACTTTGTTTTGCATCATTTCCCTAAGGTCAGATACAATCTTAGCTGGATTCTCCCCATTTTCTCTTTCAAGTGGGGCTAGTGTTTCAGATACTACCAAATCAATTTCAGTTTGGTCAATTTCTTCCCAATCATCCATATTTAGGGCAAACTTGGCAGCATATTCGCCAGCTCTTTTTCCAAAGCAAACGAGATCAGAAAGAGAATTCCCTCCAAGTCTATTTGCCCCATGAAGACCTGTCGCTGCTTCTCCGGCAGCATATAGTCTAGGCACGGTGGATTCTTGACTCTCAGGATTAACTTTGACTCCCCCCATCACATAGTGAGCCGTGGGGCCAACTTCCATGGGCTCCTTAGTGATATCAACACCAGCCAACTCCATGAATTGATGATACATACCAGGCAATTTCTTTTTCACCTGTTCCTCATCTCTCCATGATATATCTAGATAGGCTCCACCATGTTCACTTGCCCTTCCAGCGTCTCGCTCAGAATTAATTGCTTTTGCAACCACGTCACGGGTTAGTAATTCCGGGGGTCTTCTCTTTGTTGCCAATTTACCCTCAATTACTTCATTAACCCATTCAAGAGATTCTTCTTCAGTATCCGCAAATTCTGGTTTATACATTTCAGGAATGTAGTCGAACATGAATCGTTTTCCTTCAGAATTGCTCAACATACCGCCCTCTCCTCTAACACCTTCAGTAACGAGAATTCCTTTGACAGAGGGGGGCCAAATCATTCCTGTGGGGTGGAATTGAACGAATTCCATATCGCCCATCTCTGCTCCAGCCCAATAAGCAAGTGCATGACCCTCACCAGTATATTCCCAGGAACCTGAACATACAGCCCAACATCTTGTAATTCCTCCTGTAGCTAGAATAATTGTTTTCGCCTTGAAAACGTGAAGTGTCCCATCTGCACGATTGTAGGCAAAGCAACCGGAAGCCTTTCCACCGGTAATGAATATTCGTCTCACAGTGTATTCCATGAAGACTTCCATTCCACTGTGAATCCCTCTTTCTTGTAAAGTCCGGATCATCTCAAGTCCCGTTGCATCACCAATATGTGCAAGACGTGGATAAGTATGGCCACCGAAGTTTCGTTGGTTGGTCAAGCCATCAGCTGTACGATCAAAAATTGCCCCCCATTGTTCTAATTCTCTAATTCGATCTGGAGATTCCTTAGCATGTATTTCTGCCATTCTCCAATCATTGAGGTACTTTCCACCCTTCATAGTATCACGGAAATGTGTCTCCCAAGAATCTCTAGGGTCCTTGTTTCCTAGCGCAGCAGCAGCACCACCTTCGGCCATAACGGTGTGTGCCTTACCAAGCATTGACTTACAAACAACAGCTACACTGGCACCTTTACGGGTGGCTTCAATTGCAGCTCTAAGTCCAGCACCACCCGCGCCAATCACTACTACATCATATTCGTGATTAGTAACTTCAGACATCATAACCCACCCCACAAAACAATATCAGTAATCCACTCCATAGTGCAGGCATAGACATAGAAATCTGCAAACATAACAACGAGTAGAGAGTAGAGCGCCCATTCTTTGTGATGTTTATTGAACCAAGTCGACATTTTCCACATACGGTATCTCAGAGTTGGTCCCGCCTCTCCAGTCCAATGGTTTGCGCTTCCTCCTACGAGATGCCTGAAGGCGTGACATCCGAACGTATAACCAGATAACATGATGACGTTCAACAGTAGTACGAGGCTACCCACAGAAAAACCGTAAGACAGAGAGTGTGAAGCAGGGTCGTGGAAATTTGTAGAAAGCCAGACGTCATAACTTAGAATTGGCAAGTAGGCTAGAGCAGCATACAAGAAATACCGGTGCATATTCTGTATTACAAAAAGGCCAGTTTCACCCTTATACTTGTTCCAAGGTTTGCTGACAGCGCAAGCAGTTGGTTGCTGCAGGAAAGCACGATAGTAGGCCTTGCGATAATAATAGCATGTACCTCTGAACCCGGCTGGGAAAATTAGAATGAACATAGCTGGAGACATCCACCAGAGGAATTCTGGAACAGGTCCTCCAAGCCCCCCTTCACCAGGGATAATTAGAGGACTAAAAAGAGGAGAAAGGACATGGCTTCCTTCACCTTCTATAGCCATAGTCCCGGCATCACCCCCCTGCCCCCCTGAGAGGCCAAATTCACTGAATACCCAGAAGTCTGCTTCCATAAAACCGCGCCACGTGGCATAAACGACCATTATTCCAAGGTAAGCGGCCATTGCGGTGGGTCCTTTCCACCACGCATCGACCCTATCAGTAGCTCCGAAGCCACTATTCATTGGTAATTGGACAGGTCCGCTCATTGTTCAGCCCTGAACTATTCGGAGTATCTGTATTCTATCAACTTCACTATGAGATTATCAGACTCATTCAGGGCCCATAAACTCTGAAATTAGGGCCTCAGCCGCTCCCTTAATTCTGTCATTTTCAATTCCAGGAACTACACATAGAACAAAAAGTACAGCAGAATCGTCCCCCCTAATTCGTGACTTGTGGCTGTCTCTATATGGATACAGTGCAATGATTTCATCGGCTACAGATAACACCAGTTCCTTTCCAGAACAAGGCTTTGGTTCAGGAAACCCAATTCCAAGAAAGTTCTCACCTTGTTTAGCCATCCTTAGCACCAGTTCTTTGCTAGGTAGGTAATCTACTGAGAATGCTCCGAGACTAACGCGCATCTCTGCTGAGATTAGATTATAGCGATCAACAATTGGATTTATTCTAGGGAAAGGTTTGCCCCCCAGTATCCTTCTAACCAGTGCCTCTGCTGATGGTCGCTTTTTAGTTGGGTCGATTCCGAGCCTCCAATAGAATTGGCGATATGCGGCAACATCGGGCAGTTCTCTCAATTCTTCTATTGTTATGCCTTTTCTAATCTCATCTAGTCGTTGATCTAATTCATCGTCGCTAAGTTCAGGCCAACCCTTCTCTCCTCGATTGATTAGGATCATTCGTGGCTCAACTTCGGGTAACTCACCTTCACGAGTAATCTCGAACATGTAGGGGGCTTGGAGCCGTTAGGCTTGAATGTGACCGTTTACTCGCGGAATTAATGGATTATCAACCACTTAGTATTTGCACGAAGTGTGGTTTTATGCCAGGTGCTTTCATACCAGGTATGAAATGTCCAGAATGCGGTTCCCTTATTCTGTAATAATTAGTCAATCACCATGGATATTTGACAACCCAAATAATTCCATCATTACCTATTACTTGAATCGCAAGCATTGCAGCCCCAATCATTGGCCAAATTGTATCTGTGGCAATACCCTGCTGGTGTGCGCTCCAAGCGAGTAATCCAAGGAGGATATTACCTAGGCAAACCAACCATAGATTCCCAATTACAATCCATTGACTCAATGTGCTGCCATTAGAGATATGGAATGCGGTTAATTCAAGCCAAAGCATTGAGGGTATTGTTACGAGTAAAAAAGAAATCAATAATCTAGAATGCCCACCATCTGTACCATTAGTCCATGGCCATTGAATTGTTTCTACAATTGCACTATCCCAGTGGTAAAGATAGAACCACCACATGATTAGGAACCCTGCAGCTGAAACAAACATGCAAGCAGTGTTAATTGAACGCCAAGATTCTGGTATTCCGCCCCATAACTGTATTGGATCATCCATACGATAAATTCCAAATGCGTAGGATGCTAAAACCAATGGCCCCAGAATGTACAGAGCCAATCTAACGGTTTCTCTTGTGATTTCCATATTGAGGCCTCAGGCTAGGGAGGAATAGTCAACCTCTGCTTCTTCAATCTCTATTTCATCAACATCCATCTGAGCTAGTTGCAATTTCCCACTTAATTCATCATTGACAGCATGCCAGTATGAATAAGCCTCAATTACCCAAATACCAGATTCACGGGTGCCATTACCCGAACCTTTGACGCCACCAAATGGAAGGTGTGCTTCAGCACCGGTGGTAGAGTTGTTTATTCCAGTCATTCCAGCCTTGATTCCTGTCTTGAAGCGATAGGCTTCTAGACGTTCATTCGTGTAAATGGCACTTGAAAGACCATATGGGGAAGCATTGGCAAGATATAGCGCATGTTTGAAATCATTTGCCTTAACGATGGTTACAACAGGCCCAAAAATTTCTTCCTGAAAGCATTCCATATCCTCAGTTACGCCAACATAGACATGTGGCCACATATAGACGCCTTCAGATGCGTCTCCATGGAAACCAGCAGGTTTGTTGTCATTACTGATTCTTCCACGCCCGTAAATTTTTGTTGCGCCACTATCCTCACACATCTCAATTCCTTTGAGGAAATCGTCAGCATATTTTTCAGATAGCATAGGGCCATATAGGACGTCTTCATTATGTAATGAATCACCAATTGACGTATTTTCTACTTTAACCATGAACTTCTCTAGGAATTCGTCATATACATCCTTGTGAATAATCAGATTTCCAAGACTAGTACAGCGCTGACCTGCAGTTCCAAACGCTGCCCAATATGCGCCCTCAATTGCATTTTCTAGATTCGCTGATGGCATTACTACTAGCGGATTCTTTCCTCCTAGTTCCAAACTCGCTGAAACTAAATTTCTACCGCAAACCTCACCAATCATCTTCCCAACAGGAGTGGAACCAGTAAATGAGATTTTGTCGACTTTACCTTCATCAACTGCATCAACAAGATATTGCCCGGCCCCACTTCCTTTGCCATGAACTAAATTAATCACACCATCAGGTAGTCCCGCTTCATGCATTATTCTAGCTAGGGCGAATGAAAGAAGTGGAGCATCTTGAGGGGATTTCCAAACACATGTATTTCCGCACATTATCGCGGGTATCATTTTCCAAAATGGCACCGCAGCCGGAAAATTACAGGCATTAATTATCCCACAAACTCCGAGTGGTCTTCGATATGTGAATAACTCCTTGTCAGGTAATTCGGAATTCACTGTCTGGCCATAGAGTCGGCGCCCCTCAGATTGAAAGAATAGGCATGTGTCAATAGCCTCTTGGACCGAGCCAGCAGATTCTTTCAATGTCTTACCAATTTCTCTAGTTTCTAGTCTAACGACATCGTCTTTGTATTTCATCAACAATCTTCCCATGTTTCCAATAATTTGACCACGGGTCGGTGCGGGGGTTGCTGACCAAGACGGGAACGCGGCTCTAGCAGCGGCGAGAGCATCATCCACATCTTCTTTTGTTGAAAGTGGGAATTCTCCCAAACAATCACTCAATAATGCCGGATTTCTTGATTCAAAGGTGGAGTTATCGCTGGCAAGGGTCAATTTTCCATTGATAATATTGTATCCTCTTACCTTTGGTAGTCCATTTGGATTATCATTATTCAACTCTTCAAGTCCAACTTCCAACACATGCGTCATGTTCTGCTCGGAGACGAGGTGATTCATCAATACTCCGTGAGAACCATTTCTTTACAGTGTGGCCAAAAAGGAGATTCAAAACTGCATGGTTTTTAGTGAGTCCGTGAATCCGGGGTATTGTAGTTGGGGTGATTGCGATGGCGGATGATAGCAAAAAGACACTAGAATTGAAGGTAGCAAAGGCGATACCAAGCGACGTTGGACATGGGCGAGCAAGAGTTCCATTTGATAATGATTTGAACTTGAAGCCCGGGGACGTAATCGAAATTAAGGGAGACGACACAACGGCTGCAATTGTTTGGCGCTGCCGACCAGAGGATGCCAATCTAGGGGTTATCCGAGTAGATGGAATAATCAGGAAGAACGCTGGCTCTCAATTGGGATCCAATGTTACAATTCGCAAGGTTGAAGCAAAGCCCTGTACAAGGCTCACACTTTCTCCGGTAATGGCTTCCAAACAGAAAGTACGTTTTGGCCCTGGTATCGAAGGATTTGCCAGGAGGGGGTTGAACAAGCGACCCGTTGTTTCAGGTGATAGAATATTTATTCCAGGAATGACACTTTTCGCTGAAGCTTTGCCATTTGCCATTATGAATACCACTCCGAAGGGGATTGTTCAGGTTATTCCAGAGACAGAGATAGTCATCAAGGATGAAGCAATTGATGAAGAGATAGACAAAGGAGGAACAACAATTTCATACGAAGACATAGGAGGTCTTGGTAACCAATTACAAAAGGTCCGTGAAATGATTGAATTACCTCTGAAACACCCAATTTTATTCCGTACTTTAGGAATTGACCCTCCCAAGGGAGTTCTTCTTCATGGCCCCCCTGGTACTGGAAAAACCATGATTGCTAAAGCAGTAGCAAATGAAACAAATGCCCATTTCTCATCGATTAATGGTCCAGAGATAATTAGCAAATATTACGGGGAATCAGAGAAACAACTCCGTGAGTTCTTTGAGGAGGCAGCAGCACAAGCACCTGCAATAATTTTCATTGATGAATTGGACAGTATAGCACCGAAGAGAGAAGAGGTGACTGGTGAGGTTGAGCGAAGAGTGGTGGCTCAATTACTAACGTTGATGGACGGGATGCAGGGTAGAGACAATGTCGTAGTAATTGGCGCAACCAACCGTCAAGATGCAGTTGATCAGGCATTACGAAGGCCTGGTAGGTTTGACAGAGAAATTGAGATTGGTGTCCCAGATAAAGCAGGTCGCCAAGAAATAGTTGATATTCACGTAAGAGGTATGCCAATTGCAGACGATTTTGATATGGATTGGATTCTTACTAATACTCATGGTTTTGTTGGTGCAGATGTATCAGCTCTTTCTAGAGAAGCAGCCATGAAGGCATTGAGGAGATATCTTCCAGAGATTGACCTTGAGGAAGAAGAGGTTCCACCAGAAGTCCTTGAGAAGATGGAAGTTTGTATGGATGATTTCAAGAAGGCCATTAAAGAAGTAGAGCCTAGTGCGTTGAGAGAAATTTATGTTGAAGTTCCTGAATTAAGTTGGGATGATGTAGGGGGTCTTGAAGAAGTAAAAGACCGTCTGAAAGAAAGTATTGATTGGCCTTTGACAAAACCAGAACTGTTTGAGCACTTCGGCATCAATGCACCTAGGGGAATACTTCTATTCGGTGCGCCAGGTACTGGAAAAACACTACTTGCTAAGGCAATAGCATCTGAAGCAGAGGCTAATTTCATCACAGTTAAAGGTCCAGAACTATTTTCTAAGTGGGTTGGTGAATCTGAAAAGGCGATTAGAGAGGTTTTCAAGAAAGCAGGTCAAGCATCTCCAAGCATTATTTTCCTTGATGAGTTTGAGAGTATCGGAGCCCATCGTTCTGCCAATTCAGAATATGGTGGTCAAGTAAACAATAGAATGGTTGACCAACTTCTAACTTGTATGGATGGGGTAGAATCACTGGATGGAGTTGTAATTGTTGCAGCAACCAATCGCCCAGAAATGATAGATAAAGCGTTGCTTAGGTCGGGTAGATTTGAGAGAGTTTTGCATATCCCACCCCCAGATGAAGCAAGTCGTCGAGAAATATTATCTATCCACTCCAGAAAGATGCCTATTGGTAAGTTCAATATTGAAGATTTTGCTAAGAAATTGGATGGCTATACAGGTGCTGATATCGAGGCAGTGTGTAGAGAAGCAGCACTAATTACGATGCGTGCAGGGAAGAAGACAGTTACTAAGAAACACTTTGAAGATGCAATTAAACGAATTCGCCCAACAGTTACACTGGAAATGCTTGAATATTATTCAAAGTTAGAAGTTAGCCTAACAAGTGGGCTAGAGAGGGTAAAAGGTGGTGACACACTTTCTGGAATCGAATCGGTCTGAATTTCTAATCCTGAATCCCTCCCATGTCCTATTGTTGGCCAAATAATGGCTATAGTAATGAGAGGATTCAAGTCCTACCTACTCAGACGCACGGATGATGACTGCGACCTTCGGACGAGAACTCATCGGCTTATCCGTGGTAGATTTGAGAGGAGATATACTGGGCGATGTTGCTGACTTGATGCTCGATTTGACCAGTGGCTCTGTTGGCACACTCGTAATCGAATTACGTGACGACCTAGATGCAGGTCTGCTTCCATGGCCATCAGAGGCCGGGCTAATGCTACTCCCTACTGAAGAAATAGGCAGTGTAGGCTCACAAATAGTCCTTAATCGGTGATATGTCATCGATTCACCAACGCACAACCGTATTAAGGCAGCCGTAGTCGTCATAGCGTTGAACCTACGGTTCAGAGGGTATTGTTGTGGCAATGAAACCAGCGGATTTGTTCGCTCGGATGAATACGCGTCAGTTTCGTAGGGGCGCTACTCTAACTGCTTTTTACATTGTTCTAGGTCTTCTTTTAGTTACCTTGTTGGGCAGTTTCATCAACCCTGTTGAATCTCAACTCTCTGCTTACGATGATGACTGGGATGATATCTCCCAATTCCGAGATGATTTGAATTCAATGGGTGTGGAAACTCATAGTTTGGTTAGTAGCCCATTACTGCTAAATGAGATTGAAAATCCAGAGGAAACAGTTTTTGTCATTGCTGGTGTAGAGAAAGATACCATTAGTTTACCTAGATTTACTGGAGACGAGAGCGTAATCGATTTGAATGAAAATGATGGATATACTACTAGTGAAATCGAAGCAATCACTTCGTTTGTTGCTAGAGGTGGAACAATAATCGTTATGGATGATTTTGGTTATAGCACAGGGGTTGCAGAAGCCTTTGGGATTGAATACAGTGGGCACAAATTGTATGATGCTGGCGCATGGACCCTAGATTACAACTATATTTGGATAAATTCATCTGACAGTTACAAATACACATCCAATATTTCCAATGCTTGGATGCATCCGTGCTTCAAAGATTCTGATGGTGATGGGTTTGTCGATCGAATAGATACAGATCCAGGCCACCCAGGTGTGCCCGGAAACATGGTCATTTCAACAGAACAAGCAGGGTTATGTGCGCATCATCTCACTGGTGATGGAAGTAATCCTTGGGACTTTGATCCGGGGTATGATTTGCTGTTAAATAGCCCATCGGCCTTCGACCCAGATCATGCAGATGATAGCGATGATCAACGCTACGGATTGGGTTTATCAAGTACCGATTCCTACCTGGATATCAATGATGATGGTGATTTAACAGTAGGTCCTGCTGGTAGCGGATTTGAGGGCGATATGCAGGGCCCATTTACAGTTTACATCAAATATTGCTTATCAAGAAATTGTGAGGACCCAACATCAGGCAAGGCCCATTTCATTTCAGATGGTAGCCTTTTGATTAATTCTGTATATGACTATGAAAACAAATATGGTGATCAGCAAACAGAAATCGATTCCAATGATAATCGAAAGTGGGTACTGGATGCTGTTGCTGAGGCGATTCTGTTTGACGACAACGGCACATTGTCTGCAGGTGAAAATGCACAAGTAATATTCGATGAGAGCCGCCATCAACAAACATCATTCATGGGGGATTCATACAATCTAATCTACTATCTTCTAGTTTATTTCACTAGTGATTGGATGGCAATGTTACTACTGTTCCTAACTCTGTTTATTGTTTTTGAAGCAGTTATAATTCGTAAGACAGATCCAGAACCTTGGAGACATGTATTCAGCATAATTTACTACGGATTTGGTGACTCAAGGCGATATGGTTACTACAGTAGAGCTAACAAGGTCAAGCAAGTACTTCTCTCAAGAGTTAGGAATCTGAATACTCTAACTCGGGAAGAATTCGATGCTCTACCTGCTAGAGAATTACAGAAAATGATTAGTGACCCAGTTCTAGTCAAATTCGTATTTGAAGATCGTAATTATTCTCTTGAGCAATTGGTTGCGGTGGTCAAACGAGTGAAGATGTGGGGCCGTAAGTGAAGGGTGAGTTGTGATGTGGACTAGAAAAGCAGCACTAATGATGACCTCAGGAATTGCTCTCGTACTGATTGGAATGATGATGTCTAACTTCCAACTAATGGTGATTGGGATTTCTTTCATTTCTTTTTTGGCTATTAACGGTTGGATTTCAGGCCACGGTGAATTACACATTGTCCGAACCCTTTCAGCAGACAATCTCTACAAGGGTGACGACCTTTACGTTGAGTTATCAATAACCAATAAATCTAGAAGAAGAACACAACTTCTGGAAATTTTTGACAATGTTCCCCATGAAATGAAAATGAAAAGCGGTCTAAATTACATGATGATTAATCTTGGTGCAGGTCAGACCACTCGTATTCGTTACGTATTGCGCTGTCCTTTAAGGGGCCATTTCTCTCTAGGGCCAGTTTCTATTCGTTATCGAAATACCTTCAATCTTTTTTCAAATGAGATGTTTGTAGATCATAGGTCTGATATCATTGTCTTCCCACAGGATCGTGATGTTGAAGAAGCTATGGTTCGAAGTAAGACTCCTAAGATGTACACTGGGGCAACAACTCTCAGAACGCCTGGTCCCGGCACAGAGTTTTACTCACTGCGTGAATACGTACCAGGGGATCCATTCAAGAATATCAATTGGAAAGCATTTGCTAGAACAGGGGAACTCATGGTGAATGAGAAGTGTCGTGATGCTGTCACGGACGTGTTCCTTCTTTTGGACAGCAGAGACGTATCTCGAATTGGAACGGTTCTGAAGAACCCTCTCGAGATGGGTACAATAGCCGCAGCGTCATTATCAGCTTATTTCTTACAAAGGAGAGACTCTATCGCCCTAGCAGTGTATGATGACCGCCTTTCTTATTTGCCAGCAGATGGAGGGGATAAACAACATTTCAAGATTTTAAGTAGCCTTGCAGGAGTTGCTCCAAAGGGTAACATGCCACTTCAAGCGGTAACAAATGCATTAGCCCCTAGATTTAGCCGTGGCAGCCCAGTATTCATCATTTCAAGCCTAGAGGGGGATGGCACAGTCCCACATGCAGTGAGGGATTTAGCAGGGCGTGGTCACGAGGTAATAGTTCTGAGTCCAAGTAGTATTGACTACGAGCGTTTAGTCTCAAGAATTCCAAGAATGTCCTACGAGGTAATGAAATTGGAGAGGCAAAACAGGTTGACCGCTCTAGCCGGTTTCGGAGCACGTGTAATCGATTGGATGCCTGATGTTGAACTCTCTCAGGCATTACTGCAAGTCAAAATGATGTGAGGTGAAAACGATGGCGGATGATGTTGAACTTCAGGGAGAGGGGGTAAAAACCCTTCACTTGAAGTCGCTTAGAATTCAATGGCAAATCATTGCGATTCAAACCGTTGCAACGTTGGCTTTGATTTGGCTATATCTGCAACTCGGTACAAATTTTGGAACATGTAGTTCCGCACATGTTAACTCAGAAGGTGAGGGGCTTTGGTGTCCTGCACTAGATCATACTTTGACTTTGAATTTATTTGAGACATTGTTAGGTTCGGAATCGGGAGACGCCTCATTCAATCTACCTTTGCCAGACTTCCTAACTGGTCAAGGTAACGAAGGCCCGGGGAGATATTACATGCCCATTATTTTGTGTGGCCTACTGACTGCTGGCTGGGTTTTGCTCAATCTGCAAGCACCTCAACTAAGGAGAAGAGTGGTTCTAGGCGGTCTAATTGTACTGATTTTATTCCTGGCAGGTCGCTTACTCTTGGGGTGGTTTTGGGGTATGCTGATTGATTGGGACCTATATCTGCCGATTTCAAGTGACGCTTCAAGAAATCATGCCGAGACGTTGGTATACCCATTAGTGCTCTATACACAAGTTTTCATTCTTGCACTTTACATGACGCCTGTATGGACTGGACTGATGGGGATATGGGGGTTATCAAGGAGAATGATTGGTTGGTCACTTGGGACAACACTAGTCTATCTTGGAATCCACGCGTTACTTTCCTTTGAAGCAGTAACCGTATACTATGATATTGGATTGAGGCCGATCAGTCCTCAGATTAGTAATGAGATGGTTTTAGGTGGTTTAGTTTCCCAAACAATTTGGCCACTATTATTGATGGCAATTTTGATGCTTATTTACTCAGAATCAGGATTTGCAGTTATTCGAAACTTAGAGTATGCATTCCGTTTGCCAGAATCTTGCAAGAAAGACCCTGAATATGTCACCCAATTTGATAATATGCTCAATGGTCATCTAATTCATACATTTGGTATCTTTATTCTGGTATCGCTTTGTGCAATTTTAGCACTGAAGTTTGATGATTTAATTCTAGATATCGTGGCAATATTTGGTTCTTCCCAATGGAGTGGCCAGGTGCAGGAATCGCTTGAATTACAATTGACTTATGGGAAAGTCATTTCTGCGATGTTAATGCTAATTTTTGTTGCAGGTTTGAAGTACATTTTACCTTGGCAAAGATTGGTCGGATTTATTGAGTCCTACCTCCCAGACTTCAATAGTTCAGAATGATTTTCGGGTGGAAACCCTATGGAGGGGGATAGTCAATACTCTAGCAAGTGTGAATCCCACTATAGGTAATCCACAAATAACTAATATTGATTGTACAATGTTGGGTATAGGGAGGTCTGCAGCTAATGCTGGTGGAATCATCAATAGTGCGGAAACCAGTCCTATAATTGAAACAATCTTTTCTAATAACATTGGATAAGGTTGCTGTTCAGTAATCTGAACAGGCATTGGTTGTTCTCCTTCTGCGGGATCAGAAGATGTCAAACGAATCCACCTCACAAATCAAGATCCGATAATTCGTCCTCAAGAGATGCTAATTCAGAACGTTGTTCAGGGTTTGCAGGGGGCGGAACCCCATTCATCGTCTCTTCTCTCACAGAAGTTGCAGAATCAATCTCTGCTAATTGTTGATCCATTACAGTCATGTCATCAAGTTCTGTAGTGGTTCCTAGCACCTCTGCAGATGGTAGTCCGACGGTCATACGGCTTGTCAGGTCAATGCCATCCTTATCGTCAGGTGCATCGATTGGCTCCCAAGTTTGACTAGAATCAGAAGGTTGAACTTCAACTCTAGTCGTATCTTCTATCTCCCCATCAAATTTTTCTTTAGAATCTGGATTCATATGTGCAATTGCCAAGTCGTTTATTTCCGGCCTTTCCACTGCTGTGAGTTGATGTAACTCAAATGGTAACATTCCACTCTGTTGGAAGTTCCATAGGTCGCCTACAGGCACTTCTCCAGTCAAACCACTTACATCAAGACGTTGCTTTAATTGCTCAAGAACTTCAACAGTTTGTTCAAGGCCAACCGACTCTCCAGTGGTTCTCTGATCTGACTCAATGTAAATTTCATCTAGAGCTTGTTGAATCATTCTGCGGACCTCTTTTGAGACTGAAGGTAACGCTTCAGGCATGTGAGAAATCTTCTCAAGTGGGGCAACCTTTTCTGCTGGTAATCCTAGTTCAACCATCTGACGTAATACCTCTCTGAGGTGCATCAGCATGGTAACAGACTGTTCGTATTCATTCAGTAAATTTTCCAAATCAAGTACTACATTGGATACAGTTTCTGACAATTTGTGCTCTAAACGATTCTGAACAGACCACCTAGTAAGGCTTCTCACAGTGTCGGCAGTTTCTGGTGCTTGTTGTCCTAGTAAATCCATCACTTCAGTAGAAAGTAGATATCTAGGGGTTTGAGCGACTTCATCTACAGTATGTTGTATAACTTGAAGGGCCCGTTCAACCGCTCTATCCAACATTACCACGCTAAATCCGCGAGAGCGAGCTGAAGTCATTCTCTCAAGAACTGGTTCAAGCATTGCTAGACCCCCTTCATCACCTAGGAGAGCTCGTGCTAACGGTTCTTCAGATAATCTTGCGCGAATCCTATCTGCTTCAGAAATATCTGCTAAAGCCAATTCGTGAGCACTTTCCAAATCCTCTGCTTGCTCAATTAACATTCTCAACTCTGCTTCAGATGCGCCCCTACGTGAATCCAAATCTCCCAATTCCCTCATTAGTTGTCTCCGTTCCTCCATAAGTTCTCGTAATTCTGACTGGAGTAGTGTGTGTTTCCGATCCATTTCCCCACATCTAATTCTCTCTTCTTCTACCATGGCGCGACTAGAGTGGAGTTCTCCCTCTATTGAAGCAACCTCATCTCTTCTTTGTTCCACCTGGCGCTCAAGTTCGTTAAGTTCCGCTTGAGCTTGACGGTGACGATCTCTCTGTGCTCCAACTTGTTCGTGTAATACTCGTTGCATTCTCTCATCGTCATCGATTTGTCTTCGAACTTCAGTAAGTCTGCTTTCGGCAGTTTCTAGTTCTGATTTTACGCGCACCTCTTCAGAAAGTAGGCCTTCCAAAGCTTCTAGAAGTTGTTGTCGAGATTCCATTTCACCAAGTGCGGAGGCCAATTCCTCTGCGCGATTCTTGATTTGATTTTCTAGTTCAGCTACCCTTCTGGCTAGACGCTCAGCGCGGGAAGATTGCTCCTGTGAGGATTTCTGTTCTTCCCGGATTTTTTCTGCAGAGTCATCAAGTTGCTTAGATAAAGAAATTCTGTCATCCCGCCCTTCTTCAATAACTTCCTGCAATGCTGCCATTTCCGTTTTGATAGAATCACGTTGTGATCTGGTGGAATCCACCTTTTCCTGAATCTTGCCTTTCTCTTTTTCAAGTCTAGCAATGGTTTCGGATTGTGTTTGAATCCTAACTTGGAGTTCTGCAACAACTGGCCCCATCAAACTCTTTCTAGTGGTACCAGGGAGGGCTTCGGCCCCATCTCCGGTATCAACTAATTTCCATGCCTTGCGGCCACTCTCCATTTTTTCAAACCCTAATTCAAAGCCATACAGGGTCTCAAGCCTACCTTGTAAGAGATTTTGCCTATCATCACTACGTGTGCGGCAGGTTGCTAGAGCATTGCACATTGCTTCTATTGACCAATCTTCAACAGTGCTAGAACCAAGAACAAGTCGCATTGCCCTATCTAAGCGAACAAGTTGCAGCCGATTTGAGGAAGAAGTGCCCTTAGTAACAGCCTTTTCTGTAGTGTCGGCTCCTTGAGTTCTTATTCCTACTGGAGTTCCTTCGATGAGTGTAATTGTGATGCTGGCTCCTTCATTTGGAATGGATTCAAGATATCCAGTTAATGATTCATCCTTAGCCATTTTTAATGCTGAAATTGTTTGATCTACACCGCTTTTCGAATCTTTTACCACAATTCCTTCAGGTAGCGGCTCACCACCGTCATCTCCAGCAAGACCAGTGGATTCAGTTCTGAGAAGTGCAGAGGCATTTGCCAAAAGAGCCGTATGATCTGCTTCAGGATCGGTCCATACCGCAATTGCAGCATCGCCAGCAGGGGCGATTAGCAGGGAACCATCTACTAATGAAAGGGAACTAGCAAGGGCCCTTTCCTGACCTATCCCATCGGTCAAACTCTCCATGCCTTGGAGATGATTCTGAATCATGACTGTGAATTCTTTGGATTCCGCGGGCAGGTCTCCTTCGGCATGAACTAACATTCCATCTTCCAAAGCACAAGCGCCTCGAGTCACTTCGCTTTTTGCCAATGTTTCGATTAGTAGTGCCAAATCTTTAGTCGGGATATGTCCCTCAATTCTAGGCATAGGTAGAAGGGTACCTAGAGTTGCAGGATCAACAAATGCCTCAAGCAATGTTCTAGCAACTTGTTCAAATTCTGCTTGCGACCAAATCACTCCCCTCTCTCGAAGGGTGGTTGAAGCACCCATTTTACGCAACTCAACTTGAGCGGCTTCTCCAGCAAGGAATTTTTTCCCTTTGTCCGAATCACAAATCCATCCAGCAGATTCTCCTGCACAGATGAGTCGGTGTCCAAAAGGATTCTTTGATCTAGGTTTAAAGTATGAAATTGCTCCAAAATCAAATGGAAATACATTAATCTCTACATTCAAGTCCATTTCGCCATCTACTGGTTCTCCCATTGGTAGTTCAAACATCATATCACCTCATTAGGTCTTCAATTACAGGGGTCCGCACTCTTATTTCATGTCTCAATCTTCCAATATTGGACCCCTCCTTACTCGAGACATAGAGGCTAAAGCCTCCAGATAGGGGGGCGATAATTGAATTTCCATCATCAGATTCCATCCAAATTTGTTCAGGCTTTTCTATTCCAGATGCAGTTGCAACTCTGCTAGCTTCTCGCAGAACATTTTGCATTCCATTTGAAACATCTAATCCCTTCAAATCAGGAGTCAAGAATGTAGCGATTTCATTCATATCTACATCAACAACTGCTGCAGCCTGTACGCCATCGATGCGCCCAAAAGTTGCCAATAATCTCTGTAGCATGTCCTCCCCCGAAAGCACATCAGGCCGCCTACGCCTTCAAGAGGTTTTGCGCGCTCGGCCCCTAAAGGGCCGATTTCTAAAGTAAAATCAAATCGCCAACTGAAAAATAGCGATTTTGGCATCATCTACACAATTTCACTCATTTTGACAAATGCAATGAACCTCGTTTTTATTCCAAAATGAAAGATTGAAAATTACAATTGGAAATTACATTTTTCAATATGAAAATTATCATATCCTTTTAGACATTCAATTCAAAACAAACAGCCTCGCCGCTATCTCTGATGAGTGCCATATCAATTGCTACATGCAGTCGTTGCAAAAATCAGGCTGTTTTGTATCAGAGGTATAGTGGAGTTCATCTTTGCCATCGCCACCTTGCAGATTCGATAAGGAGAAGAGTAAGTAAGAGTTTGAGGGAGCAGCTAAAACTACCAAAAAACGCCCTAAGAGAGGATGGCAAGCCACGAGTCATTTTAGTTTGTATTTCTGGTGGTAAGGATTCAGCAGTACTACTCGATATGATGGTCAGGTTTCTTGGCCCTAGGAGGGATATCGAATTGGTTGCTGGCTCTGTAGATGAAGGAATTGATGGATATAGAGCTCCATCTCTTGAGAAAGCAATGGAGTTGGCCTCGAGTTATGGAATTAGAGTTGAAACAATATCATATCCTGAACTAGAATTCGAAAGGATGGATAAAATTGTAGAGTTGATGCCAGCGCTATCTACGGCACACAAAGATGCAGATGGTCTGAAGCCTTGTTCTTACTGTGGAGTATTTCGTCGTCAAGGCTTGAATGCTCTGGCTGAGAGAGTCGGTGCAGAATGGATGGCTTTGGGACATAACTTAGATGATACTGCTCAGACGATTTTGATGAATCTGCAGAAAGGTGAAGTTAATCGCACAATCCGAATTGCACCTCACACATCTTCGCCACTGGAGGGGCTAACTCCTAGGATAGTTCCACTACGTTGGATTCCCGAACAAGAGATTCACGCTTATGCTAAGGGAGAAGGATTGCCTATTCATCATGGTGATTGCCCATATGCACCTGGTGCCCTAAGACAAAGGAGTAGGGAAATGATTGCACGTCTAGAGTTAGATGTCCCAGGGTCTCGACATGGTCTTCTACATTCAATGGATGCTATCCGTGAATTACAATTTGAAGCTAAAGGCGGAAATCATTCATCAGAATTAAAAGAAAGAATGCATAAATGCAAGGAATGTGGTGAGGTTTCATCAAAATCAATATGTCAAGCTTGCATTATGCGACAGTGGGTCAATGAGAAAAACTAATCGAAATTCTACAGTAGATGATCAATTATTGATTCCATATCTTGTGTCCTTCCACAATAGTGACATCGTAGTTTAAGAGGCTCAACAGAAATTACAATCATGCGGTGTGGCTGAGGCTCTCTGTCAGCATGGGTGATGCAATTGCTATAGGTGCATCGTGTGACATTCACCATCTCATCTTGAGCCTCAACAGAGCGCTTTTCAGCAACTGAATAATTTCGAATAATTGCAACTGAAGCGTGCGGCGCAATTATACTCAATCGGTCTAGTTCGTCCTGAGTCAATTCTCTATCTTCGACCTTAATGATGTCCTTAGCACCGTATTTACTTGAGGGGACATTCATAACCAATGAAACAGGGTTTGACCTTTTACCTGAAATTCTCAGCATTCGCAAAACTTTGAGAGCGGTACCAGCGGGGATATGATCGATTACTGAGCCGTTGCAGATTGCGGTTACTCTTCGCATTTCATCACTCATTCGCCCACCTCCTCTGGAACTGATACTCCGAATACACGGCAAAGAAGAGCCATCCTAGCGACTACACCATTGAAAGCTTGGTCAAAGTAACGAGCGTGAGGGGTGTTGTCTACATTTGGATGTATTTCGTCAATTCGTGGAAGTGGGTGCATAATAATCATGGATTGTTTCACGTCCTTCAAATTCCTTCTATTAAGTTTGTAAATTCCAGCCACTTTCAGATATTCATCTTCATCAGGGAATCTCTCCTTCTGAATTCTTGTCATGTAGATTACATCTGCTGTTGGAAGATTGGAAAGTAAATCGTCTGATACCGTGATTTTAGCTCCAGATTTTTCTAAATCCTTGATAATTTCTTCTGGCATTGAAAGAGACGGAGGTGCAATGAAAGTCAAATGTGCCCCGAATCTTGAAAGTGCATGTGATAGGCTGTGAACGGTTCTACCGTATCTCAAATCACCAACCATTACCACATTCAAATCTAACTTTCCATGGGCCTGTTTGATTGTAAAAAGATCTAACATGGTTTGAGTTGGATGATGCCCTGCCCCATCTCCACCATTCAAAATTGCAATTTCACAAGCATCTGCAGCATATTGAGCGGCGCCTTGACGTGGGTGGCGTAAAACCGCAACATCACAATACCCATCTACCATCTTCATGGTGTCAAAAAGTGTTTCACCCTTAGTTACTGATGAAGAAGCAAGCGCGCCAAGGTTGACAACATTGCCGCCCAAACGCTTCATGGCGGTTTCAAATGACATCCTAGTCCGGGTGCTGGGTTCAAAGAACATGTATCCAAGCAATTTACCCTGAAGCAACGGGAGAAAAACCTCTC
>CAYNXD010000026.1:0-17531 GCA_964401115.1 uncultured Candidatus Poseidoniales archaeon
GTACCCCCAGATGAACAGATGATTTCATCAGGCACGGGGTTAAGTGGAACGTTGATTGCCACTTCACAACTAGATAACAGGCTAACTTGGCAATTAGATATGACCTTCGTAGTTGCAGGTCATCAAAGTGCCACCCTAGTCAACGAATCATACTTTGGCAACTTGAGGCCAGATAGCCAATTAAATCTCCGTTTCACAGTCAAAAATGTGGGCAATATCGAATTGTCATTGACGGCTTCAGCTGAGTTGCCCGGGGGGTGGAGCGTAACCAATCAATTACCAACGATGTCACTTCAACCGACCGAGTCAAAATCGATTGTTGTCGCTCTGCAAGGAAATGGGTTGGCCGCAAGTGGCCCAATGGAATTGATTATGATAGACAGTTCTGGATATAGAGTTACGTGGGAGGGGCTCCTTGAAGTTGAGTCAATTCCATTACCAAGTATCAGTTTTGATGAGATAGTTTTCAGTGATGGGACGCGCTCATCAAGTATTCTTGGACTTGGTGATCATCCAGTTGGGATGCCTGGATTCAGGTTGGTGTGGCTCATAACTAATAGCGGCTCTCAATCATGGACTCCAACAACAAACTTGCTAATGCCCTCAAGTACTTGGTCCGGTTTGTGTGATTCAGTTGGAGAAATTAATCCGGGATCTGGTGAGAGAATAGAATGTTTAGTGGTTATGCCCGCTTCCACTGAGGCAGGTAGTGAGCCCGCAGTAACTATGCAAGTTCTAGTCGAAGATGTGGAAATAGCAAATACTGTGACTCTCAAGACAGCAGCAACAAAGCAAGTACTTTGGGACGAGTTAGTTCAACCAGAATCATTTATTGATGGCATTAAGGGTACTTTTTCTGTAGATATTACTAATGATGGGAACTCTAAATTATCCCATCGAATTGTTGCTATAGGTCCTGATGGTTGGGATGTAGAAATAACCAACGCAGAAATGGTTGAATTACAACCAGGGGAGACTAGAACATTGGATTTCGATGTAATCCCTAATGACACCGATCCAGCAACAGTAATTCTTAGATTGGAATCTGCAGATGATGTCGGGAGCTCGTCATATAGTTTCGATTTAAATGCGTCATTTAACCCAGCGAAAGAGGTCTCATCTGGCAATTCAGCTTGGGTATGGGGTATTGCAATGATTATTGTTTTGGGCCTACTTGTTGGGGTTGTGGTAGTAGTAGTTTCTTCAAGAAGAAATTCATCCCAGCAATTTACTGGTTTGCCACAACCTTCTACAACAATTACTAGCCCTGCACCGATTAGTGCAAATGATCCTGTTTTACCTCCTCTCCCTCAAGATGAGGAACAATCCAAACCCTCTGGTTTTGGTTCGTATCCACTACCGCCACCACCTCAGGCGCAGCCTACAACAGCGCCCTCGGATTCAGATTTCAAAACCAACGATTCTGTAGATGTGCTAGAGAATGATCCTGTAGATGATAATTTAGAAGTGACAACGGAATTGGCGTCAGAAGGTGATGCCCCCGTAACTGAAGCGGTAAGTGATGATGCCGAAGAACAAGACCCAAACCACAAGTGCTGGGTTTGCCTTGAAAACCTTCCTAAAATCGGATGGCAAGCTTGCCCAGAATGTGGCTCTAGGTATCATCTTTCAGGCTCTCAGTGCGGCATTTCTGAACTTAAGTCCTGCAGAACGTGCAATAATTCAGTTGGCGATTTCGTGAAGGTGGAATGAATAAATGTCATCAGAAGCAACTAGAATTCAATCAAGCCGCATGTTCATCAAGGGGAGGTGGTCTTCGACCACCATGCGCAACCGGCCGTTAGGTGTTCGCGTAGTCGCTTTTCTATTTACCACAATGCTATTTCTAACTCTAGTTCCCACTGTTCAAGCATCGATTGGCATCAGTTTATCTTCAAGCCCAATGACTCAAGAGATTAATCCCGGAGAAAACGGAACCTATGACATAACCGTCTCAAATACTGGTGATGAGGACATGACAGTTCAACTTTCCACATCTCAAGGACAAGATTGTGCAGGATGGACCTCTACAATTGAACAAGTTACAGGTCAAATATCTGGTGGTTCTTCTGAAACCGTCACTCTAACTGTAACGGTCCCACAAAATGCTGAGGATGATTGTGAAACTACAGTTACTGGAACGGGAACCGCACCTCTCAATGCTCCTGAGACGGGGGATGTTATAGTTACCACAACGGTGGGTGATGGCTCAGGAGGTACTCTAACAGGTGTTGATTTATCTTCATCAAATCCTGAACGAACTTACAATGGAAATAATCCTATGACTTGGTCTGTAAATGTAGAGAACACAGGACAAGCACAGAATGAAACCATTCAATTATCATTTGAAAGCAATGCAACATGCGAGTCTTCTCTGAGCCCAAGTGTAGATCCAGACACTGTAATGGTTGAATCTGGAGAGAGCGAGGTAGTAACTGTTGAAGTTACGGTTCCCGAGGGGACAGAGTCGGGTGACCATTGTTTTTACCTCAAAGGGGTTGTAACCACTCCACAAACTCCAGAGCAAGCATCAGATTACATTCAACTATACCTGGAAGTGCCTGAAATGAAAGAGTGCACTGCAGTAACATCAGTAGGATTAATTCAAGTTGATCCAGATGAGACCAAGAGTAGTTCAGTCACATTCTACAATGATGGAAATACCGATTGGACCGTAGGTTTTTCAGTCAATAGTCAGAAAAATTGGATTTCTACAAGTGGGGGCTCAACTAAGTTGTTGCCATACAACAATGGAAATGGAGAAGCTACATTCCAATTTGACATTACTCCAGACGACTCTCTTCCGTCAGGTAGTGTGGTCGAATTCAGCATAGTTGGTCTAGACGGTTCAAGCCAGAAGTGCAGCGATTTGTTATACGTTGAACTTGGGCAAACAAATGATGGCGATATTCAGTTGGAGACATCAAGAATTGATAACATCGAACCGGGTGCCACCCGTTCAGTCATGATTACAGCATATAATCTCGGAAACGGGCAGGAAACTTATTCTCTAGGTGTTACTACTCAAACAGGTTGGGTCGCATCATTAGGTTCAAGTTCTATTTCTCTTGAAGGGAGGCATGAAAATAGCGGTTCAAGTGGAACTATACTTCTCGAAATATCTGCTCCAGAAGATGCACTTGCCACAGAGGAGTTAACATTTGATGTGACCTTGTTTTCTTCAGGTGGTGTCGCATATGCATATGACACGCTAACAGTCACAGTAGCAGCATACCGAGAAATGACTGCAGAGATGGTAGCCACTGAACAATTTGGTAAGACGGGTGAGATCTCTAGGTTCCCTGTCACATTCACAAATACTGGCAACATCCAAGATTCCTATTCTTTGACTATATGTGACGAGCCTCCGTCATCAAACCCAAATCTCTGTGAGTCATCAAAGTGGCCATCTCGTTATTCTGATTCAGCAGGCTCAGAAATTACCAGTGTTTCATTGGGTGCGGGTGAGTCGGTCACTGTATTTGCTGAGATAACGGTTCAGGGCGAGGATGAGTTCGAATCAGAGGATTTCCAAGTTCGAATTAAGAATGTCAATGATGGTACAGTTCAAGAAAGATTTGATTTGAAAGTAATAGTTTCTAACCACGTATATCGTATGGGTATGGCACTTCAATCACCCGGTGAAATACCAGATATGCAAGAAGTGGAATTACCCCCATTGGGAGAGGTTGAGGTGTGGGTCATAGTAACAAACATTGGTTCATCATCTTACACAGAGGAGGCCATCATAACAGTTCAGGGCATGGATTCTGAATCAATAATTGAAATCTATTATGCCAATGGCACATTGATTGGAGAAAAAATTCAATTAGAGAAGGATCAATCAGAACTTCTACGTGTAGTTATTTCAGTTCAACCTGGTGTGGAAAATGGGGCTAGCGGCTTGATAAAAATTTCAGCTTCATCTAGTCGCAATGCTGCGGATTTGTCGACAGTAAAAATCTCACTAACCGTTAGAACCAATCACGAAGTAGCATTCGAAGTAGATGGTGGAGTCCATAAATCAATTGAATATGGGGAAATTTCGATCATCTCTGTTAATGTAACAAACAATGGCAATGTGGAGGAAATAGTCCGGTTATTGAGTAGCGAACCAATGCGGGGTTGGTCAATTGAAATAACCGAAGAAGAGGTCTTGCTGGAGCCAGGTGAAACAAGAGTTGTTGAGATAGTTGTTAAACCACCAACAAATCTTGAACAGAGCGACAAATTCGAATTCACGCTAACTGCAGAACCAGAATCTTCACCAGTATCATCTCAGCCAATAGATCTCTCAGTTACAGCATCCCCTGCCAGAGGAATCTTTGGTAGTGGCGGCAATCTGCAGGTGATTGGATTAACTATTCTTGGCTTGCTAATTTTTGGAGCGGTGGTGTCATCAATACGTGGTCGCCAAAGTTGATACTAGAATTAATGAAAACGAACTCAAATTTACATCAACCATACTCTATTCTTAGGTATTGATGTTATTATCCACATTTCATCAATTATTTTACACCCCTTGGAGCCCCTACGGGGCTCAAGGGACCTTGGTTATGCTTATGGGGTATATGCAAGTCGAAGTAATTGTCGAACCAGTAGTTCCGGGGTTGGAGTGACATATGGTAGTAGAGAGTGTTCCAACAGCATATCTTGGATTAGCAATTATGACGATAGTTGGAATTGGCTTTCCTTTGGGGGCATTTCTTGTTTCAAGATTCATGAGACCTACCCCCGATCCAAATAATCCAAACAAATTCCGTTCTCTTTTGTTGGATGGCTTAGAATCGGATCACAGCCTCTATGTCAGGGGTGATACTACTTACGAATGTGGTTCAGACCCTGTTGGGGATGCAATGATTGATTTTCATTTCCAATATTATTGGTACGCCATCATATTCCTAGTCTTTGATATTGCTTTCATGTTCCTCGCATTTGGTGGCTTACTGTCCATTAATTCACAACCGGGAGATCCCACAACTACAGAGTTGGCACTAAGCGGAGTGGTTACTGTGACTCTATTCCTTGCTCTTATGGGGCTAGGTGTGTGGCACGCATTTCGCAAAAGAGGGAGAATCTACATTTGAGGTGTTATTATGGCGGATGAAGGTCAGAATTATTCCATGTTCAATAGCCAAGCCTTGGTTGATGTTGTCGGCGATGCGACCGACGCGGCTTTGAAGGCAAGTAGAATTAAGAAATTCATTAGTGTTCTAGGTGGCCGTTTTTTCAATTGGGGACAACGTAAATCGTTATTTCCCCTTCATTTGGGAATCAAGTGTTGCGCACTAGAAATGGCAGCTACGGGGGGCTCTCGTTTTGACGCAGAGCGTTTTGGAGTATTTTTCCGGTCATCCCCACGTCAATGTGACGTTCTTCTTGTCAATGGGCCAATTTCTAAGAAATTTGCTGATCCAATTGTTAGACTTTGGGAACAGATGCCCGAGCCTAAATGGTGCATAGCCATGGGCGAATGTGCAATTTCTGGCGGCCCCTATTACCAATCTTACAATATTCTTGAAGGGGTCGATACCGTAATTCCTGTAGACGTATATATTCCAGGATGCCCCCCTCGCCCTGAGGCTTTGATTGACGGTTTTGGGCATTTGCGAAAGAAGATCATGAGGGGTGGAGTAAAGTCAGGTTCTGGGCCTGTTGGCGACGCTCCAATAATTCTTGGAGACGATTGATTTAGGTGGTGTTTAGCTTGGGTACGATGACTAGACAAGAGTATGCAGAGGAAGCAGCCCAACAAGTCATTGAAGCAGCTTCAGTCCGATGGAAGGGTACAGGGCTTGAAGCAGAGGTCCGCCATCACAAAAGTGGTATGGCTCGCCCGTATGTTTTCATCAAGTGCCCCCGAAATCACTGGAGAGCAGTTGCAAAATGGCTGCGTTTTGATATGGGTGCTGATCATTGTTCAATGATTACCGGCATCCATTGGCCTGACGGCCCTGATGATTGCAAATGGGAAGTTGTTGCCCATCTAATGAGAATGAATGTCATTGATCCACCAGAACGTGGAGGTTGGACTGAACAGGTTATCAGGGACCCTAATATTTTGCAAGATGATGATGTTCCAATGGAGTTTGAAATTAGTATTCCAATTCCAGATTCTAGGAATCCATCAGTTCAATCAGTCCAAGAAGTTTGGATGGGTGCAGATTGGAATGAGAAAGAAACATGGGATCTCGTTGGAATTGATTTTGAAGACCATGAAAACATGCGTCGTGTATTACAACCTCATGACACACCAGTCGGGTTCCATCCATTACAAAAGCAACACAAGATTCGCTATCACGACTTTGAAGAAATGTATGATGATGCACAAGGTTTCGGCAGAAAACCAATCGATGAAGGGAAGGTCAAGTAGGGGGGTGATTTATTGGCAGAAATGTGGATTTCGATGGGCCCACAACACCCTATGACTCATGGACTATGGACACTCAAAGTGAAAGTAGATGGTGAAACTGTAGTAGATACGGTTCCCGATTTGGGATACATTCATCGAGGCGTCGAGAAGATTTGCGAGTCCAGGGATTTCACAAAAATTACACCATATTGCGATCGTCTTTGTTACGCAAGTGCAAACACATGGTCACACTCATACATTTACGCGGCCGAGGATTTGTTAGAAGTTGAAGTTCCTGAAAGAGCGGAATTCATTAGAGTCATAGCAGTTGAATTACAAAGAATCGCAAGTCATCTAATGTGGCTCGGTGCTTTTTGCCCAGATATCGGTAATTTGACAGCTTTCGTTTGGTGCTTGAGGGAACGAGAGATGATGCTAGATCTCTTGCAAGAACTTGGTGGCTCTAGGATGCACTATAATTTCCCAAGAATTGGTGGAGTTAAGAGAGATTTGCCAATTGGTTTTGCAATGCGCGCACGAGCAAAACTCAAGTTGTTCTTGGATAGAATTCAGGAAACTGAACAAATGCTTGACGAGAGCACAGTATTCTTGGTTCGAACACAAGGCGTTGGTTATGCAAAACCAGAAGAAATGGTAAATTGGGGAGTTACTGGACCAAATGTACGCGCAGGTGGTGTTAACTACGATACTAGGTGGGCACATCCTTATTCCGTCTATGATCAACTTGATTGGGAAGTTTCAGTTGAAAGACCTTCAATTAAAGGTGCAGATTCCTATGATAGATACCGTGTTCGAGTTGAAGAATTACGTCAAAGCGCTTTGATGTGTCTTGATGCTCTTGATAAGATGCCTGGTGGCGCAGAGACACATTACACTGAAGGAGACCCAATGATTCTAACCAAAGCTAAAGAGAGAGCTGAAGAGGGTAAGACAGGATTTCATCACTTTGAAGACCCCCGTGGTGAATCTATGTTTTACATTGTGGGCGGGGGTGATAAGCGAGGTAAGCACCCATACAGGTTTTCAATACGTTCTCCAATGTTTATCACAATCCCATATGCTAGTAAATGTATGATTGGCTACAAAGTAGCAGATATCCCTGCAATTATGGGTTCTTTCGACCCTTGTATCGGGGAGACAGATAGGTGAGGTGATCAAATGGGAGATTGGTTAACTGTTCGCACTTGGGTATCAGATTTCTCTCAAATGATTTCAGATTTAACAATTGGAAAAACAAGATTTTCGGAATATTCTGACACATTTGTTAGCGTAATGACTGAAACAATCATGGCAGTAAATGTATTTGCAATCATTATGACAACAATTCTTGCATTGCTATGGATTGAGAGGAAATTCTTCGCTAGAATTATGGATAGGCGTGGTGCAACAATGGCAATTCGCAGTCTTTGGGTAGGGGAAGGCGGAGAGCACGTAGATTGGTATGACGAATTACCATTCGGTACTGGAAAACCAATACGTTGGTTGAATGGTTTTCTGAACAACACTTTTGGCAGTTCTTCAGATTATGAAACGGTGGATAGAGTAAATGATAGAGGATACCATGGGATATGGTTCCTTTTGCCAGGAATGATTCAGAATGTTGCTGATGGAATGAAGTTCATGACTAAGGAGTGGATGGTCCCAGCCAAGGCTGACAAATTTATCTTTGAAGTAGCCCCATTCATAATCATCACTTCCACAGTCATGCTCTTTGCATTTATCCCGATGAGTCCGGAAATCTATTCAGCAAATCCGGATCTATCTCTTCTTTTCCTTATGGCCATTTTCGGCATAGCTCCTCTTGGTGTCTTCTTTGCAGGTTGGTCCTCTAACAACAAATACACATTACTAGGTGGAATCCGTTCAGCAGCTCAATTGACTGCATATGAGATTCCTCTCTTAGTCACAGTTCTTGCAATTGCGGTTCTTTCAGGTTCATTGAACATTATTGAGATAGTTGAGTTCCAAATTTCTTCTGGCGCATGGAACATTTTCTTGATGCCTCTTGGAGCTCTCCTCTTCCTAATCACTATGATTGCAGAAGTTGAACGTATCCCATTTGACATGCCAGAAGCAGAAGCAGAATTGGTTGAGGGATGGTGGACTGAATATGGTGGGATGCGCTGGGGATTGATGTTTGCGAGTGAATATCTCCGATGTTATGCAGCGTGTCTTCTATTTGCGCTCTTCTTCCTTGGTGGTTGGGAAATGCCATTCGGTGATTCAATTACTGGAATTATTGCAAATCAAGATTTAATTCTCGGTGCAATTAGTCTCGGCCTGATTGGTTTAGCTATTGGTATGAGGAGTGAATATCCTGCGCTTCTAGCCCCAGCACCCATAGTTTTCTTGTCATCATTCCCACCAATCGCATGGCTTTTGATAAAATCTTGGATTATGTTTGCAGTTTTCGTATGGATTAGGGCATCCCTTCACCGTATCAGAACAGATCAGATTCTTGAATTCGGATGGCGTTGGCTTCTTCCACTTTCTCTAGTAAATCTTGGAATTGCATTTTGGTTACGCCTGGATGTTTGGGGTGGTGGAGAATGGCCTTTGTTTATTCCTGGACTTATCACAGCGATTGGGCTGGTTGCTTTCATAATTCTAGCAATTGATGAGGATACATCTGAATTAGAGGGTAGAACAAGACCATATTCGGTATTCACTGGCGATGTTGGTCCAGCCTCTCCAGGAAGTCATGAAAAATAGTAGGAGGAAAAAATATGCCATATCACCCACATGCACAACCGAATTTCCGTAATATGATTGTGAGGCCAATGTGGATGGCCTTGAAAGCAGCATTGAGAACAATTCCCTATGTTGGTAGGCACCCAATTCTAGCGGCACATGGGAAATCAGGACCTTATCATGCGCAGGAGGCCACAATGATTGACGAAGGCACAGCCAAGCGCGTGGGGGAAAATCATCCTAGCGTAGGGCAGACTTATGCCGTTGATAGGGAAACCTCCTCATTAGTTCCTTATATTGAACGTCCAGTTACAGTGATGTATCCTTACGAACGACTAGAAGATCTCGAGCCCTGGCTTTTCGTTCCAAGTAATTATAATGGTAGAATTGGAGTTATTTGGGAAACGTGCACCGCATGTAAAGCGTGTATCAGGGCTTGCCCTAACAGTTGTCTGCACATGACTACCGAAACCCGCGTGAATGTTCTGGACACATCATCTGAAGGTGACGAATGGCATGGTTATGGAAGTGAGCTGGAAGTCGGAGGAATGGCAGCCCAACGTAATGAGGTCGACAACAGTGACTATGATTTGATGACGGCGCATAACGCTGTTCCTCAAGAATACAATTTTGGCTCAATCATTGATATTTCTGGCGATAAAGCAACAGTTCGTTGGGAAGATGGTGGTATGGATGATGTCCCAACCTCTGAATTATCTCCGGCTGAAGTTGACATTGTATCAGGTAGAATTGACATGGGTCGTTGTATGTTCTGTGGTCTCTGCATGGATGCTTGTCCATTCGAATCTTTCTTCATGACTAACGAGTATGATGGAATGTCGGGATACAGTCGTCAAGATCTTTGGTATGATGCTGACCGAACTAGAGTACTACCGTCAGTACATCAAGAGAGTGTTGATGCTGAACTCGCCAAGCGTGCTGAGAAAGAACACAGGAAGCGAGAGAAGGCAAAGGCAAAGGCGGGTGCTTGAGAAAGATGATGGCGGATATTCTTGAACACGTGGCCTTCGCGATTTTTGCACTTTTGACCATTTTTGGCTCATTGGGCACAATTTACTCAAAGCGAATCGCCCATTCCATGTTTTGGCTGATTGTTGCCTTCTTGGCTGTTGCAGGAGTGTTCATTCTTGCTGGAGCGGAGTTGCTTGCGGCAATCCAAATTCTAGTCTACCTTGGAAGTGTCATGTTGGTGTTCGCCTTCGGAATTATGCTTGCTAGGCGGACAATTCAGGAAGGTGGGGTCTAATGCGCTTGAGTGAACACTTGGTTCGTATGATGGTTGCTGGCATTCTTGTAATTCTTTTACCACTCATTACATTCCATCCAATGTGGGATGCAAGTTCAGATACATCAGGAATGACGACTTACGAATTCGCCCGAGTAATGCTAACAGATTGGGCAATACCAGTGATAATCCTTGGAATTTTGCTATCTATGGCGATGATTGGCGCATCCTACCTAGTACGTGATGAAAGAATCGAAAATCTTCTTTGGGAACAAAAGGAGGGTGAAAAATGATTCCACCAATGTATCTTGCAAGCCTTGGTGCGATTCTTTTCTGCATCGGTTTGTTGGGTGTTTTCACTAACAAGAATGGAATCATTGTTCTGATGTGTGTTGAGATAATGCTCAATGCTGTTAATCTCAATTTCGTTGCCGGTGCTCTTCACTACGGGGATGTCACAGGTTGGGTATTTACAGCGATTGCAATTGCTATAGCGGCCGCTGAAGTAGCCGTTGGTTTAGCAATTTTCCTTGCCTTATATTCTAGCAGAGAGAGTATTGTTTTGGATGAGGTAATGCTGTTAAGGCATTGAGGTGACAAAATGGCAGACACAAAATCCTCGGAAATGCGTTTTCTACCTATTATTGGTTTATGTTTGCTCTTCCCTTTACTGAGAATGTTTGGTGGGGAAATGGCAACAGGCACCCCATTTACAGCTCTTGAATCAGCATTTTTAATTCCGCTAATTCCGATGGTCATTTTCCCCGTCATCGCTATTCTTGGACAGATGAATCACGGAGATGAGGCATGGCGAGAACGGTTCAAGGAAGGGGGTATGATTGCTCTTTGCACACTAGCAATTTCACTATCATTGACAATTTGGCTAGCAATTGAATTTTTCACAAAAGGCGCTAGTTTTGAAGATCCACTCAGGGCTTCCATATTCAATTGGATTAATTTCGATACAATCACTCAAGATGCAGCAGGAAATTGGATTCATTTGAAAAATGACTCACTTGGAGTTGGTTTATGGATTGATAATGTCTCGATGATGCTGCTCTTTGTAGCATCTTTCCTCTGCTTCCTCATCTGTTGGTTCTCATTGGGGTACATGAATACAGACCCAGTCAACAAAGATCGCAACCACCGATTCTACGCTGAATTTGTTCTCTTTACAGCAGGTATGCTTGGTATGGTACTTGCAGACTCATTCCTTTGGCTGTTCATTTTCTGGGAGATAATGGGACTTTGCTCTTACTTATTGATTGGTTTCTATTACGAGCGCCCAAGCGCTGCTTATGCTGCTAAAAAAGCGTTTTTAACCACTAGAGTTGGTGATGTATTCCTACTCATAGGGCTATTGATGTTGTACGATATCTACGGTTCTCTTGAGTTTGCAGTGATATTTGCAGATCCCTCACTACATGGTGCTGTTGATGTTGGTATGTTACGCTGGGCATTGATTATGCTATTCATAGGTGCAGTTGGCAAGAGCGCTCAATTCCCCCTTCATGTTTGGCTGCCCGATGCAATGGAAGGGCCAACACCTGTTTCCGCCTTGATTCACGCTGCAACAATGGTCAATGCAGGACTTTACTTAGTTGCTAGATTTGTACCATTCTTCGATGTTACAGGTCATGGACATGGAGTGGAAGGGCTTGGAGATGTTGCAATATTGATAGCATGGATTGGTGGAATTACGGCCTTCATGGCTGCCCTCATAGCGTTCGTTCAAAACGACATCAAGAAGGTTCTTGCTTACTCAACAATGAGTCAACTGGCCTACATCTTCACAGGACTCGGAGTTGCTCTTTGGTTCTACAATCACGGAGAACATCACGCAGCAGTCATAGCTTTTGGTGCATCAATGTTCCATCTCTTTAACCACGCTATGGCCAAAGGAATGCTGTTCATGGCTTCAGGCTCGGTGATTCATGAAATGCACCATGCCCACCATGGTTCTGATGAGGAAATGGATCCCCAAGATATGAGAAATATGGGTGGTCTTGCTGGAAAACTACCTATTACTTCCACTGCAATGGCAATAGGATCAGCGTCGATTATCGGAATACCTCTTATTGGTGGCTTTTGGTCAAAGGAGGGAATAGTTGCCGAGACTTGGAATGCGGCTGCTCTACATGGCGGAACGTGGCTTTTGGTGCCCGCATTCTTGATTCTATTAACTGCTGGAATGACTGGATTTTATATGACAAGAATGTGGATGATGACATTTGCTGGTAAGCCAAAAACAGTTTACGCAGATAAGGTGCATGAACATACACCTTGGATACCAACTCCTCTGATTACTCTCAGTATTATCTCCTTGCTTGGAGGATTCGCTCTTGCGGTTCTTGGTGCCACACATTGGCTTGGTGAAGCAGAAGCATTCGGAACTGCGATTCATGATCATGGATTAGTATTAGCTATTCTAGATACGATTGTACACGCATTCCTTCCAAAAGACATGTTCCTTTTCCTGATTACTTGGGTTGCGATTACAATTTCATTAGTTGTGGGCCCTGCAATGGCAATGCGAATTCATGGTGGGCGTTTGAAGAGTGGTGAATCCGCTCCCCGTCTAATTTCTTGGATTCTACCCCTTTCTTCAAAATTCGGACGTACTCAAGTTGATGATTTGGCAAATTCTGGTTTGGCAGATGCGCTTCATCGCCGTCTATATTTCGATGAATTATATGATTGGGCAATTGGGAAAACTGTAATTCCCCTCGCCTATGCTCTTTCTTGGTTTGATAAAAATGTGATAGATGGAGCGATTAAAGGCATTGAATGGGGTAGTATGAAGATTAGTCTTGACGTTAGGAAACTGACTACAGGTAGTGCATCAGATTACATCATGATGGCAGTAATTGGCGCATTTAGTATTCTAATTCTACTTTGGGGGGTGATTTGAGTGGATTTGACGATGTTCGGTAATCCATTGACAATATTGACCTTGGGTCCAATCGTTGCAGGGTTTGCCTTCATGTTAGTTGCATGGGCTGCCCCGCCATCTAAGCGAAAAGAGATAGGCCAGTATATACGATTACTGATTTTCGCCTTTTCTCTACTTCTTCTTTCTCTATCTACACTAATGTTCTTAGAATCTTACAGTGGGATTTCTTGGACATCACTTGCATTGAATGAGTATGTATACGATAACTGTGCTAACTCTGAGATAGCAATTGAAGCCGGTGGTTGTTCGTTAGTTGATGGATTCGGCGTTTCTTGGCACGTTGGTGTTGATGGATTATCATTCCCAATGGTTTGGCTCACAACTCTACTAATTCCAATATCTATGCTTGTCGAATGGAATGCAAAGAAGGGGGCACAATTTCACAGCCTCATTCTAATGATGGAAGGAGCATTAATCGGTGTGTTTGTATCACTAGATTTGTTTGTGTTCTACACTTTCTGGGAATTGACATTGATACCAATGTTCTTCCTAATTCTTCTGTGGGGCGGTGAAGACCGTAAATACGCAGCACAGAAATTTTTCATCTATACATTTACAGCCAGCGTTTTGATGTTACTTGGCATTCTTGTGATGTACTATTTCACAAGAGTACCAGTATGGGAAGGGAACATTACTGGTCGGGCCTTCGATATCACATTAATGGCCTCCTCGTCAAATAATCTTGGTTCTACTTTCCTTGGTGGTTTTGGTATGCAGAAGGCGGTGTTCTTACTATTATTAGTTGGATTTGCAGCAAAGATGCCTTCAATCCCAGTTCATACTTGGCTACCTGATGCCCACGTTCAGGCACCAACTGCAGGTTCAATGTTGCTAGCTGGTGTGATGTTGAAGATGGGTGCTTATGGGTTCTTGCGTATAGCAGTTGAATTATTGCCAGGCGCTATGGTCCATTACCAACTCCTTTTGTTAGTCCTAGGAATGATTAGTTTGGTCTATGGGGCTATGGTCTGTTTGGGGCAAACCAATCTAAAACGAATGGTTGCTTATTCATCAGTTTCACATATGGGTTTGATATTCATTGGTATTGCTACAATGCAGCCGCTTGGAATTGCTGGTGCGATTTTTATGATGCTAGCACATGGCGTAATTTCCCCCTATCTATTCGCTGTTTGTGGTGCATTCAAACACCATTACCACACTCTTGAGATAGGCTCAATGAGGGGGATTGCGAAGTTTTCACCATGGCTAGGTGGTCACATGATGGCAGCGTGGATGGGCAGCCTAGGATTGCCCCTAATGGCCGGATTCGTTGCAGAGGTTGCAATTATGATAGCCTTCTGGATGGCTTTTGGTTGGTGGGTAATTCTTCCTGCTCTTACATTAATCATTACTGCTGCCTACTACCTATGGAGCATGCAGAGAACAATATTTGAAGGTGGGGATGAGGGGGAACTCCCGGAATCACTTCATGGCGATGAACCAGTAGATGTATCTTGGCACGAGAATTCAGGCATGTTTATTCTAGCAGTATTTGCTATATTACTAGGGATATTACCATTCATTTTCTTCGACATGATGTCTTCCTATTCTAATGAATTTGTTAGTGAAGTTCTACTTGATGTTTTGAACGAGGTGATACCATGACTACTCTGACCTTGATTTCAGATCCGCAGACTGCCACAGTTCTGTTACCAGAGTTCACCCTTATTGTTGGTATTGTGTTGTTGATTCTAATTCCAAATATTGGAAAAGGAACAGTTCGATTGCCTATTCCAAACACGAATATTCGCGTCCCCTATTTCTTTGGTGGTGAGCGTTTTGCATTTACTTCAAGTCCTAAAATACCCGGTGTCATCAGTGTCTTCACTTTACTTTTCTCAACAGCTTTGGCTTTGTGGAGTCAAATGGAAAATCCATTGGCAGATTCAAATGTGTGGTGCATTGCAACTACAGGAGAGGCATTCAATTCATGTGCAGGAATGATTGAACCAAGTTTGCTGAAAATTGATGGATTCAGTCGTCTCCTTGAGATTGTTTTCTACGGTGCGTTGATGCTGTGTGGCGTCGCAATGTGGAGCCGCATGCCTGCAACTCCACGATTCATGATTCATGCTCAAGTTCTTGCAGGAAGAAGAGAGGACGAGAGAATTGCAAAGTTGCTTGATAATCGCAGACAGGTCGATTTCCATCTTCTATTGTTAATGGTCGCTCTTGGCATGTCAGTGGTCGCTTTGGCAAACGATCTATTTGTTCTCTTCATAGGGCTTGAGTTAGCCTCGTTATCTTCATACGTTTTAGTTGCCTTCATGAAGGAGAACGATGAGGCTCCAGAGGCTGGGATGAAATATTTCATTGTGGGATCAGTAGCATCAGCAGTTGGCCTCTATGGAATATCTCTGCTTTACTTATGGAACGGTAATTTACAGATTCCGGAATTGGCATCAAGTTGGCAGGCTATGGATGGTATTGATCCTCTAGCACTGGCAGGTCTTGGATTCATCGTTGTTACAATTGGATTCAAAGTAAGTGCGGCACCATTTCACTTGGCAGCACCTGACGCATATTCTGGGGCATCAAGTCCAGTAGCTGGAGTTCTAGCAACTGCATCCAAGGCCATGGGATTCGTTGTTCTTCTCAGAGTTTTAGTATCAATTACAATGCCTGAAAGTGGCGAAGCATTTTGGGTTCCAATAGTTGGTTTGTTAGCCGCAGTTACTATGACTTGGGGTAACTTTGGTGCTCTGTCAAGTGATAGTCCAAAGAGGATGTTAGCATATTCATCAGTTGCTCATGCTGGTTATCTGCTGGCAGCGGTGGCCGCATTGGGGCTTAATACTTCGAGAGAAGGTGACCATGTAGTTGCAGAACTAATCGTAGCAGCTATGTTATTCCATCTCACAGTACTTGTGTTGTTTAAATTAGGATCTTTCTTGGTACTCTCAATGTTGGAGAGTGAAGGAAAGGGCTCAAAGTTAGAGGATTTGTATGGGTTGGCAAAGAGGGAACCTCTAATCGCAACTGCGCTATTTATCTTCATGTTGTCACTAGCTGGAGTCCCACCACTCTCAGGATTCCTCTCAAAGTTGCTACTTGTCAGTGGTATTGTTGATGCAACTGTTCATAATTCAATGACTTTTGATGGTGGGGTAATTGATACAATTCGCTCTCTACACTGGGTGTTCTTACTCGCGCTTCTCGTATTCTTAAACAGCGCTTTATCTCTATTCTATTACCTACGTGTTGGTTGGGGTATGTTCTTCGAGGATCCAACGACTAGGAAGAGATTGGTCTACGCGCCATTTTTGCGAATTACGCTTATGCTCTGTATGGTGGGGACTCTAGCCTTTGGAATAGGTCCGTTGGCAGATCACTTACTTACGCTTGTTAGCAATGCTGCTATAACTTTCTTCAACTAATTTATGATATTTTAGCCATCAACTTTCAATATGCTAAACCAATTTATAAATTTCATTCGCCCCATCTTGAAAGTAATTCAAACTTCGTTCTCTTTCTTGGGTTAGATGTTTTCCATAATTCCATTATAGGGCCTATGATAGGGGATAATTCTGCAAATCGGCCATCTTCACTGTACGTTGGTTTACTTTGTTGAGGCCAAATTAGAAGCAGTCCATATTTCAATTTATTAGTGAATAGATTTGTATTTGTAGGCCCAGAGTGTAGATAGTTGAATAATTGTAATTGGTGATCTGTTTTTGATGCATGCTTTACTTCAAGAACGATATTCTCATCAAATTTATTAGGGCCACCTGGTAAAATGAAGTAATCTGCACGAACATCATTTAGTGGGAAATCTTTGTAATGTAAAGCAATGGAAGTTTCGGCTTGATAGTGAAACTTTAGTTTCCTAAGTTCTGAGGAAAAAGCATCTTGGTAGTGCCTTTCAACACTTCCACTATATTCATGATATAGTTCATTATTCACATCTTCTGCCAAACGGAAAATTCTATTGCAGGTGTTTAGGAGTTTATTTCCTATTTTACTATGACATTGGTTACAATGACATTGATTAGCCTTGGTTACATTGTTTTCACAAGTTGGTGAATTGCAAAACGCCATGATTTTTGGACACGCATCCGACATATCACTTTAGCGTAAGATTATTTGTAGCATTGATTAGAATGCTCAAGAATAATCGCGTTTTTCCCCTCCAACCGTTTATGAGGGGTGTGCGAGTCGGTTTGAATCGTGGGACGTCGTAGAGAGGAAATTGTAGACCAGGAATTACTTGCCCAGATGGAATCTGGTGACGAGAAGATTAGAGTCAAAGTTCCCAACGAGAGAGTAAA
>CAYNXD010000027.1:0-14146 GCA_964401115.1 uncultured Candidatus Poseidoniales archaeon
AAAGACCAATCCTAGTAGAACAGATGGCTTTAGCAAAAAGATTTGAACAAATGGTAAGAGCACAACCCGAAAATGTTGCGGCGGAGTTAGTAAGTTGTGTTCCAAGATTATTAGAAGTTTCAAAAGAATCCGGGTTGTTAGTTCTTACAGCTCTTCAAACAAGACAAGAACCGCTCGTACATATTGCGATCTCAGATATCCTTCCATCTTTGCTCCGGGCATCTATGTCAGAGGGTTTATCTTTGATAGATTACCTTGCAAAATCAAAAGATGTTGGGCCTAGATCCGCTTCGGTTAGTGCCTTAAAGGAATTAGCGAATATCGATTCTGAAGAATTTATTAAAAGAATCAAAAAACCATCTAACGATCCTGAAATATCAATCAGGCGTTTGTTTGTTCAGTGTTGTCTAAGGGATTATCTAGAATTAGATCCTGAGGATTCTATGGATATTTTCGTCCCACTATGGATTGAGGATGATGAGGTCGCGGGAATAAGAATGAGAGAGTTGTTGCTAAGAATGCAGGATGTAAATATAGATTCATTCAGTGTTATCGCCAAGAAAATTGCTAATGTTTCACCAAACTCGATGACAAAATTTTGGGATGTACTGAAAATAAGAAATAAAGAAAGAGAAAGGATTTGGAAATTGTACTTATTTGAGAATGGGCCTCCTCCCGAACCCCTCCTTTGATGAATAATGATGGAGTGGCTATGTTATGGAGGGGAAACCGGAATGGAGGTGGCAACTATGCATAGGTCTTATTTTGGCACTCCAATCATTTGTAGAATGGGGCGCCCCTGACGGGCCTTGGGATGAAGAATCTTTTACCAGAGGTTTGCTTTCTTTAATTGGATTAGGATTTATTTACGTTGCAAAATTTCGTTGGCAATTTGAAACAAATGGTATTATTCCATATTTGAGATTATATCAATGTGAAAATAAAAAGATTCCATTTTATGCTGGAATAGAATCATTAATGTCATTATTTCTTGTATTTACACTAAAATACTTGGCAAGTAATGAGATGGCAATTCCCAAACCCACACCCCTAATTGTACTCTTGTATTCATCTTTGATGTTCCTTCATGCATCATACGCATGGTTAGTAATTTCAGGACCCCTTAATGATGAAGAAGAATGAATTATCTTTGTCCTGGTTTCCAAAAATCTAGAGGTGTTGGAGTCTCTCCTTGCATTGCCCGAAAAGCCAAGTGATCTGCTCGCTCATTCCACTTATGGCCACTATGAGCACGCACCCAATTACCTGAAAGGTTGCATTGAGTTGAAACTTCATCCCATAATTTGTGCACCGTTGCAACTAACGCAAGATTTGCTTTAGCTTTCCAAATCCTTTGAGAAATTTGTAAAGCATATTGTGAATCACATCGGATTGTTGCTTGTTGAACTACGCCTTCTTTCAATATCCACCTTAGGGCATGAGCAATTGCACTAAGTTCCGCGGTATTGTTTGAACCAACTTCTGCACCTAGAAAATATTCAATTTTAGGATCGGTGATTACCTTGCCACTTAATTCTGTAATTACTGAACCCGCACCACTTCCCCTTTGAGTGTCACCACCAACTACAACAACACCCCAGCCAGCAGGAGTTTCTGAAGTGACATTTTGATTATCTTGACAAGAACCATCGACGTATATTGTATATGCCGCTTTAGAAGCGGCAGGGGACATTAAAGAATCACTCTCCGATACATTCGCGGTATGCCGCCGCATCGAGAAGTGTGCTTTCGTCCATATCTTGGGGATTTATTCTAACAATCCAACCAGCACCATATGGGTCTTCGTTGATTAATTCTGGGGCATCGTCAAGTTCTTCGTTGACACCCGTTATAGTCCCAGCAACTGGAGCATAAATCCCTGAAACGCTTTTCACAGATTCAACACTAGCAAATTCCTCATCTTTACCAACATCCAATCCCACATCAGGAAGTTCTACGTAGACAATATCAGTCAATGCATCTTGAGCATGATCTGTAATTCCAACCACCACTTCTGAATCTTCGACCCTAATCCATTCGTGTTCAGCAGTGTAAAACAGATTTTCTGGCACCTCACTCATTTTCTCACCTATACCTCGGATAATAAGTAGGGAGTCAATGTTTTCGTTGATGTTACTCCTCTTCCTTATCTTTAGAAGATAATAATCCCTGCTCCAAATCAGCCCACGCGTCAGAAAGGGATTCTTCGTCCTGTGAATCTAATACGTCAATAGAAATGTTTTCTCTTTGAGTAAATGAGTCCGTTGTTGGAAATAATTTTAGTAATGGAGAATTTAAACCCCTCTCTATTCCAAGATGGAGGATAAATCCAGACAGTAATGTGATTATTGTTGCCCCTGGTATCAACCAACCCATACCATTACTAGATGTACAATTATATTCATCTTCGAGGCATTCTGAAGGTGGTAAGCGACCATCAATAAGTGCAAATGCTGTTGCCAATAATAAAACAAAACTTAGACCAAAAAGAAGTCGTCGCGCTGTACGTGCTGGCGCTTCCATAAATCACATGGGGGGCGGGTATAGAAAATGAAAGCGTCGGAAAAATCATATTCAAATATCAAGTTCTATATTCAAATTTTGGATTAATTCCTTGTATCTATTACGAATTGTTACTTCTGTTACGCCTGCAACTTCTGCAACCTCTCGCTGAGTTCTACGCTTACCACATAGAACACTTGCAATGTAAATAATTGATGCCGCAATTCCAGTTGGTCCGCGACCGCTTGTCAATTCTTTTTCTTGGGCTGCTTTAATCAGTTCATACGCCTTCGCTTCAACCTCTGCATCAAGACCTAATCCTGAACAAAATCTTGAGATATAATCTTCTGGACCTGTTGGCATAATTCGCATCTTTAATTCTCTAACCATGAATCGGTATGTACGGCCAATTTCCTTACGACCTGTCCTACTAGCTTGACCTATTTCATCAAGTGTTCTTGGAACTCCACATTGTCGGCATGCAGCGTAAAGGCTCGCTGCTGCTACACCTTCAATCGAGCGGCCTCGAATTAGGCGCTTTTCTACTGCTTTCTTGTAATTCACTGCCGCTGCTTCACGTACAGATTTTGGTAATTCAAGACGGCTGGCCATTCTATCCAATTCAGCTAGGGCCATGGCTAAATTTCTCTCTGTTGCGTTAGATACTCTGCTCCTCTTCTGCCATTTTCTCATGCGATAGAATTGAGAGCGAAATCTGCTGTTAATTGTTTTACCAGAATAATCTTTGTTTTGCCAATCAATATCTGTGGAAAGTCCCTTATCGTGTAGCATTACGGTCATAGGGGCTCCCGTTCTCGCTCTTTGATCCCCTTGTTCTGGACTAAATACACGCCATTCAGCACCTTGATCTATTACGTTGTCTTCAATAACAAGGCCGCAATCCTGGCAAACTGTTTCACCTCTTGTTTGATCCTGTTCTAAACTTCTACTATTACATTCTGGACACTTTACAATATCTTCAATTTGAGTCGGTTGCTTTGCCATTTCAATCATCCTGTTTATATTTCCGTCCATTAACTAATAGAGGAAAGTATAAACGGCGTCCGGCCGGGGTTATTTAAGGGTTAGCGGTTAATTTACAAGTGCGTTATAACTATGGTTTTCTCTAATTAATCTCGTTTAATAATGGTGATAAAGAATCACTTCCTCGAGTCATCTGCCCGTAGGGCAGGGAATGAGTGATGAGTGAAATTTGGCCGCCCAATGAAATTTCTCTTTCTCAGGGAAAACGCGTGCTTTTTCTAACAAAAAATCTTGAACTAATTAGAAGACAACTTTACGATGGTCTAGAACTTAAAATGGATGACTTGGCTGTTGATGACCTTTTGGATGATATAAACACAGATGTGATGACTCCGGCGTGGGTTTGTTTTGATTATAATCCAGAAGATATTGCAACTAATGCTTACGCTGGTTTAATTCATGATGGAAAACGTGTTTTTGAAAAAAACGCATTGATTGACGGTGGTTTTGAGATAATTGTTTCTGGACATCGTAAAGGAACTGGTAGTAGTCGAGAAACTGCAGCACAAGCGGAAAAATGGGCTGGGATAAAAATTGTGATTGCTGCTTCTTTCGCCCCCATCCATGAACGAAATAATATCAACTTGGGACAATTAATGGGTGATCATAAAATATTATCAAGATTACAAAAAGGTGAATCTATTAAACTATCAGAATTTACTGACAAATATGATCCAATAACAAAAATGATTGTTGAAAATGGTGGTCTTTTCCCATTTGCTAAAAAACTGAAATCAGGGGATATAAAACTAAAAACACCCGATAATAAAGAAAGACCGATGACTATGTGTGAAAAAATAATTTCTAAAAAATTACTAATTACTGATGGAGAACAAGGTTACGTTAAGCCAGGTGATGCGGTTCTCGCAGAAGTTAATGGGGGATACTCTCATGAATTTACTACAGCTCAAGTACACGAATTCTTGAAACTAGAATATGGAGATGATTATACCTTACCCAATCCTGAAAAATATGCTGTATTTGAAGATCATTTGTTATATGCAACAGGAGTTGAAAGGTTTGCACCTTTTGAAGATAAAATAAATATTTTGAGAGAGTTTCAAAAGACTTTTCAAAAACACACCGGTGTTAGAGACTATAGTGCAGTTGATGGTATTAGTCCGGGAATTTGCCACCAAGTAGCAAGAGAGGAATTTATTGATGTTGGTGATTTTATCCAAGCAACTGACAGCCATACTTGTATGGGTGGGGGATCCAATGCACTAACCTATGGTGTTGGTTCTACTGAATATGCAAACTTAGTTCACAATCAGTTCGCATTTGTGAATGTGCCTGAGAGTATTCGATTCGAATTAGTTGGAACCTTGGACCCTGGTTGTACCGCAAAAGACATCATCCTACACATTCTTTGGAAATATGCCGCTAATTCGGAAACCCTTGACCGTTCAATGGAATTTGGGGGGCCTGGTTTGGCTAGTCTTTCTATGGATGAGAGAGCAACGCTCTGTAACATGGCCACCGAATGTAGCGCTAAGACTGGAATATGTGAGCCAGATGATTTGACTGTGGAATGGCTACTACCGCGGCGTGCGGGAATGAGTGAAAGCGAGATTCGTTCCGCTTTTGTTCTACCCGATGAGGGGGCACACTACGACGGCGGTGTTCACGTCATCGACCTAGATGGGATTCGACCAATGGTTGCTCACCCCGGTGACCCTGACAAGGGAACCCCTTCGGACCCAACAAACGGTGCATACATCGATGAGTTGGGTAACGTGGAAATCGATATCGCATATGCTGGTTCATGCACTGCGGGCAAGGATGACGACTTCGCCTATTATGCTAGGGTAGTAACTGCCGCGATTGATGCTGGGATGACTATACCAGATGGTGTTGATTGTTACATACAGTATGGTAGTAAAGCAGTCAAAGAATTGTCAGAGAGGAATGGGTGGACTGAACTGTTCGAAAAAGCTGGTGTCAAAATCATCGATCCTGGTTGTGGCGCCTGTATAGGTGCTGGGCCCGGCGTTAGTGACAACCCTAACCAAGTGACTGTGTCAGCCATCAATCGCAACTTTCAGGGACGTTCCGGCCCAGGTAGACTATACCTTGCAAGTCCACTAACGGTAATGGCTTCCGCATTCACTGGAAAAATTACCGCTTGGAAACCAGATTTGTTCAATGGGGTGTAATTTTGGACATTGTTCTAATTCTCTCTTTCTTGTTCTTCATGACGATTTTCGCTGGCGTCGGAATGGCTTCAATGTTCGTCAAAGAAGATACTACTGACGATTATCTGGTAGCAGGTCGCGGAATGCATCCTGCTCTCGCTGCTCTATCAGCAGTAAGTACATGGAACTCCGGTTACATGTTCATCGGATTCATCGGATTTACTTACCTCATGGGTTACTCTGTTATGTGGTTGGCATTAGTTTCCACTATAGGACAGGTTCTCGCGTGGGCTTGGCTCTACAAATTTATCCAAGAGGAGGGAAACGAGCGGGGTCTTCGTTCTCTATCTTCCCTTGTTGCTGAAAAGGCGGGCGCTCCTGAAGCGAAATTAGCTGCAGCACTCTCAGTTCTGTTTCTCAGCATCTATGCCGCTGCTCAACTCACCTCTGGTGGCAAGGCACTCTTCGTCATGATGGGATGGCCAGAGATGGTGGGTATCCTAATTGGATTTGTTCTCGTCGTTGCTTATTGTTACGCGGGAGGAATACGCGCGTCAATTTGGACAGATGCTGTTCAATCTTGTGTGATGGTGATTGGTTCGGTGATTCTATGCTGGATCGCTATCAAAGAAGTAGGAGGTTTTAGTGGCCTAGATAATGGTCTTGAGGCTCAAAATGCAATGCTCACCAACTTCTTACCGCCTGATTTGAAATTTGGGATTTCATTGTGGGCCTTTGCGTTCTTCTTGGGGGGTTTGGGTGTTGCAGGACAACCCCAAGTGGTATCGAGAGTCATGACACTTGGTTCGGATAGAGACCGTAAGCAGGCGATGATCTGGTTCTTCGTCTGGCAGACACCTTTCATCGTGTTGATGTATATCATAGGTCTTGCTAGTCGCGTATTGTTCAATGCTGAAGGGTTCGATGCTGAACTTGGTCTTCCAACTATGGCGATGGAAACGATGCCTGCTGTAGGGGTGGGAATGATTCTTGCATCAATTTTCGCTGCTACAATGTCAACTGCTGATAGTCAAGTTCTCGCGTGTACTGCTGCAATTACTGACGATATCAAACCGGAATGGAGAGAAGACCACAAAACTACCAAAATAGTGACACTCGTTGTCGCAGCGTTTGCCACATTGATTTCAATCGGGGGGCTATACATTCCCGGAGGAGACTCTGTCTTTGCTCTAGTCGTTCTAGCAGTTTATGGGTTAGGTGGAATTTTCATTCCGCTGTTAACGATTCGTTGGATGGGATACAAGCCTGATTCAACTCATTCAATTGCTATGATGGTTGCAGCGTTCGCCGGTGTGATTGGTTGGATTCTCCTTGGATTTGGGGGGGCGGATGGAATCTTCCCATCAGTACCTGGTATGGGTGCTGCGTTCATTACTCACTTCATCATGAATCAAATTAGAACTCCGGAACTATCTCCACTTGGAAGATTCGACTGGCCTGATCAAAAGAAAATGGGGGCAATCGCTGCCGCAATTATTGTTCCATTCTGTGCCTTTGAGGTCTCATATCTCGTTGGCGCCCCTGATGATTCGTCGGATGCAATGGGCGGAGTTGGAAATTATACGTTACTTATGCAATTAAGTAACACAATTGTTTTGGAAGATGTGGAATATATCTCCGATGGAGAAACACTCGACATATCATACACTTGGGGGGACATCGAAATCCCTGAGGGATTCCATGTTAAGCATATCTTGTTAGTGTGGGAATACGAGGAAACCGATGAGACAACTGATCCAAACGGGCCTATTGAGCAAGCATCATGTTTGGCAAACCCCGGTGAAAATGTACCCGATACGACCACTGGGACATTTATTCACGATGATTACTCTGAATCGGGGGTAGAAGAAGATGGTGCGGCATTTTTAGGATTAGGTATGGTTGGTCAGGAGTTTTGGGCAGGAAGTGGTTGGCTATTCCAAACATCTGGCGATCTAATTGGAAATGACATGGGGAATGATACGCGTGCTTGGAATTTTACCAGCATCTCCGAGCAGGAAATTTACGATAATATGACTGCAACTGGTGAACATCCTGGTGATTATTCAATGTCGATTCGTGTGGATGCAGAGACTGGCGGGAACTCCGGATGTCCGCACAGTGATGAGGGAGAGGAAATAGAATACAGAGTCAGAGTATCCTTGATGAAGTTCGAAATCACCCCTACAGATGAGGTATACCCACCCAATTAATAGGTCAGAAACTGGTTAGGTGTGTTTCTATGAAAAACGATGAATGGAAGGATAAATTGACGGATATCCAGTACAAAGTCACTAGACTTGGAGGGACTGAAAGGGCCTTTTCGGGAGAATTGTATTTAGAAAAAAGAGAAGGTGAATATTTTTGCGTGTGTTGTAATCATCTTTTATTTACATCTGAAATGAAATATGATTCAGGGTGTGGTTGGCCTTCATTTTTTTCTGAACATTTAGATGCGAAAATAAAGAGGATTGAGGATTATAGTCATGGAATGGCAAGAATTGAAATTCGTTGTAATAATTGTGATGCCCATCTTGGACATGTGTTTAATGATGGTCCTAGAGAGAATGGCGGTGAGAGGTATTGTGTTAATTCTGCAAGCATGATATTTCACGAAAAATGATGTCAATTAGTGAAAAATCAAGGTGCGTAATTAATCACAGTGTTGTCTGTTAATTGGAATGCAATGAACATAATGAATATGAAAATTCCAATCCCCTGATGATATCTTTTTGATTCAGTAAATGCACCGCCTAATGCGGCACATCCTACAATACATGGCATTATTGTCATAGCAGATATCAATTCTTCTCCGAATAGTGAATGATTTACAGCTGCTGAACTGAAGAGGGAAAATGCAACAATTGAGAAGAATGCTTTGCGCACCGAGAAATAATGCGCTTCTAAGTCGATTGCCCCCTCGTCAGTTGCTTTAGGTAAAACTAGGGTTGTAAAGAAATATATCGAAGATACATTTGTCACAAGGAACCAGTATTGTGCATAAGTCCAATCAAGTCTATCAATAGAAAGCATCCATAGCCCCCACCAAGTGAAAATAGACCACATAATTACAGTGACTACCCAAAGGGAATTGAGCCAATACATTTGGACCCGTTCTCGAATTTCATACAAATCGGATACAGCACGTAAAATGTGAGAAAGGGCAAAACCAACAATCAATGAAACGAATATTGTGATAAACTCGAAAGGTGACATCTGCATGGCTATCGAACAATTATAAGAATAGACGATTTATAATTAAATAGGAATTTACTCTTCAAAACTATCCAATTACTACTAACTATTAGAAAACCAGTTTTCAACCAGATTGGGAAGTATTTCTCCTGCCTTACCTTGATAGAAATGATCGTATTCGCCATAGTTAAGAGGATGTTCAAGATTTACTCCAATACATGTAGCGCCAGATGATTTTGCTAGATATATCAATCCTGCTGCAGGGGTCACATGACCACTTGTCCCTATAGTAATGAAGAAATCACATTCCTCAACTGCCTGATTAATCTCTTGCAACTGTAGAGGCATCTCATGAAACCATACAATGTGCGGCCTGAGTCTATCATTATCACATTCGGGGCAGGCAACAAAGTCATCAGTAAGGTGTGTATCCCCCATCATATCAAAAATACCGAGACATTCTTCACATCGAAGTAATCTTAATTCCCCATGCATGTGGATGATATTTTTGGATCCTGCTCTACTGTGTAAATCATCTACATTCTGAGTAATGAGGAGAAAATTATCAATCAATTTATTTTCGATATTCACTAAAGATTCGTGTGCAGGATTAGGTTGTACTTCAAGAAGTTGCTTTCGTCTTTGTTGATAGAAATTCCATACTAGTTGTTGGTTTTTTTTCCAGGCATAAGGGGTAGCCACATCTTCGATAGGATGTTCTTCCCACAGCCCGTCAGAGGCACGGAAAGTCTTGATACCAGATTCTGCACTAATACCCGCACCAGTTAGAACCACTACCTTAGCATCTGAATTTATTCGCAACATGATGTGCAAATTTGGCATGATATATTAGATTTAATTTTACCACATGAATGGGCTTGCTATCATATAGATACCAAATATCGTCCCAATGATGGTATGAATTATGAATATCTTTGGGTTTTCCTCTCTTGATCCCCATGCAAATGTCTTGCTTGTGAAACCTATTTCCCCTCTAATCCAAACTTTCTGATTAATCATACAATATCCAACATAAGCTAATATTGCTAATCCTGCTACAATACGGATGAATCCGTATATTGTAATATCCATACTAATATTTGAAAAGGATTTTTTATAATATTTTTTCCTTAAAAATTAGAATGGTGAGGCGTAATCATATACTTGCTCGCTGATTCTAAGCAATTGGTTGTATTTCGCAACCCTATCAGTTCTACATGGGGCGCCTGTTTTGATTTGGCCAGCATTTGTACCCACTGCTAAATCAGCAATAGTCACATCTTCTGTTTCACCTGATCGGTGACTTACTACTGTAGTGAATCCTGAATTCCATGCTGTTTGCATAGTCTCTAGCGTCTCAGTGACTGAGCCGATTTGATTTAATTTGATTAAAATTGAATTTGCTGATTGGGCATCAATCCCCCGCTGTAACCTAGCTTTTTGGGTAACAAATAGATCATCCCCCACAATCTGACATCGATGGCCGTCTCTCTTAGTGAAAGATTCCCATGACGCCCAATCATCTTCTCCAAAACCATCTTCAATAGACAATATCGGATATTCATCAAGCCAACTAGAATATAATTCACCTAATTCTTCACCAGAAATTGCTTGATTATCAATTTGGTAAGCACCATCCCTATGAAATTCACTAGCTGCACAATCTAGTGCAATACCAATCTCTTCTGTAGAATAACCTGCACCTTCAATGGCCTTGACCATGTATGATAATCCCTCTTCATTGGCTGGAAGATTCGGTGCGAATCCTCCTTCATCGCCAACACCGCCAAGAAGGCCGTCTTGTTTGAGTGCTCCTTTTAGTGAGTGATAGCATTCCACTCCTGCGCGGAAAGCTGTGGGATAGTCATCAAATCCATATGGGACAACCATGAATTCCTGTACATCAACATTTGAATTAGCATGTGACCCCCCATTGAGAATATTCATCATAGGAACAGGGAGTGTGCATTTGTTATCTCCTGCAAGATGCTTCCATAGTGGAATTTGAGCAAGGTTTGCAGCTGCTCGTAAAGATGCCATACTAGCGCCGAGTATAGCATTGGCACCGAAATTCAACTTATTGTCAGTACCGTCTGCTTCACACATTGTTGTGTCAATTGCTGATTGATTAGATACATCCATTCCTAATATTGCTTCCCGGATTGGTCCGTTTACATTAGCAATAGCCTGATCAACACCCTTACCAACCCAACGAGATGTGTCGCCATCCCTCAATTCTAACGCTTCATGAACGCCCGTAGAAGCTCCACTAGGAACTATTGCGCTTCCCGCCATTTCACCATCAACCCAACAGTCAACTTCAACCGTTGGATTGCCTCGACTGTCAATCACCATACGGCCGACAATGTCACTGATTCTATCACTCATGCGTCTCGCCTTAACCATCGACTGTACCATACGGTTGGATAACCTTGCGCTATCAATTATTTAACCAACCAAGCCATCTAGCAATCTCATTTTGGAGTTTTGGAATATCTTGTTCATCTTGACAACTGAGAATATAGCACAATTCTTCACCCCTAGGGGATAATGAGAAAAGTTCTGTAGAAAATAATGCTTCATCCTCTTCCCTCTCTATATTTTTTCGACGATCATCTACAAAACAATGAACCACGCCTTTGGGATAATGTTGTATGCTTCCTTCTTTAGGATCACAAACTATTACACTCTCTTTTAGAAAAATTACAGCAGAGCCATTTTCAGAATTAGTTGTATGCCCTAGGATGCGACATCCTTCAAGCATAGTTGCAACGTCTACATTATACCATGTAATGTAATTCTCACAACTTTCTAGATTGGAAACTTCATCGAGAAATTCCTGAACGCGGAGATGACTCACTGCCGAGTCAGAGCCGCCGTGCATACTAACCCCAATAATCCGGCACATTTGAACCCAAGGATATTATATGCTATTTTTATTCAATAATTATCTATTAATAATTACTAAAAATAACGTATTTTAATAATATTGATATTGCTTCAGATATATTATATTTCCTAAAAGTGGAAAATATTTGATGTTTTTATTACAAAAGACCTCAATATAATAGGATTAATATACGAAATACGGAAGCGGCAGTGTATGAATATAGATTCGACCGACCGATCTTTACTGTCCGAACTACGTGAAAATTCTAGAATTAGGTTAGTAGATTTAGCTAAGGCGATAGGTGTTTCAGAAAGAACTGTGCGTACAAGAATGAAGAAACTTGAGGAAGAGGTTATTCAACGCTATACTATAATTGAACGTGGTATCGGTTTATCTGCATTGGTAAGAGTGAAATTGGGTCCGGGCACAGAAGTTGGTACTCTTGCTGGTGAATTTGCAACTTGGGGTGGAGTTCTAACATGTTACGAAGTTGGGGGTGGTCTTGATGCTGACTTGCTTCTAGTGGTTTCTGTCGATGATACTCATGCACTACGTGAATTACTAGATCGCATTTGGCTAACAGCCCCTGATGGTGCTGTAGTTGAAACACATACTACTCTAATAATCGAACAATATTAGTAATTGGATATGTTTATCTGAACTAATTTGAAATGACCGGTTAAGCCATGAAGGTGATGTGTAGCCATTCAATATGGGGGGTCATATGTCACGTGAATTGATTCGGCTCGAAGACGTTCACAAGGCATTTGGAGCATTGTCTGTCCTCGAAGGCGTTGATCTAAGAATTGATGATGGGGATAGAATTGGTGTAGTGGGGCATAATGGTTCAGGAAAGACGACTTTGCTTCGAACTATTTCTAATCAAAGTCAAGATTTAGGGGATATTAATTTTGCACCCGCTCTTCGAATTGCATTCCTAACTCAAGTAAGAGATATTGAAGAAGATGCAACATTGGAAGAGGAGTTGAATCGGAGAGGGCGACAATTCCAAGAATTAGAGGATGAAATTTTATCTATTGAAGAAAAGATGCTTGATTCCTCGTTCTATGATGGTGAATGGCAGCCAACTATGGAACGTTATCAAGAATTACAGAGTTTGATGGCTCGTTCAGGAGGGGCTAGTGCAGCAGGTCATGCACAAGAGATTCTCAAAGCTCTTGATTTAGCTCATCACCCAATGGATATACAAATTTCACAATTGTCTGGAGGTGAGAGAGCAAAAGTGGCATTAGCAAGGCAACTAGTTGGGCTTAGTGAGATTGATGTGTTTTTTCTCGATGAACCAACAAATCATCTTGATTTAGAAACTTTAGAATGGTTAGAAAAATTCTTAGTAGAATTTAATGGGGCTCTGCTAATAGTAAGTCATGATCGCTATTTCTTAGATAGTGTGTGCAATAACATTGTCGAGATTAACGAGTCTTCACTGCGTGGTTATCCAGGTAATTTCTCTGCATATCTAGGGCAAAAAGAGTTGTTCTTACAGACTTTAGATGAACGTATTGAAAAAGTTAGTAAGGAAATTAAACGCCTTACTGGGGCTTTACAATCAATGAAAAGGGCGAATAAATATGATAAATCAATATCTCAAAAACATCATATGATAATGAGGGCGCAAAGAGAGTTGAAATGGTTGAAAAGTGTTAAACCGAAACAACGTAAATCACTGAGATTTGATCTGAGTGCTAGTGAAAAAAGTAGTTTTGAAGTATTGGACTTTAGAAAAGCCAAATTATCTTTCGAGGGTTTAGAGAGGCCTATTTTAGAAGATGTTACTGTTAGCGTTGGGAGGGGTCAAAGGATTGGAGTAGTTGGGCCAAATGGTGCTGGAAAAACTACTTTATTACGCCTAATTATTGAAGAAATAAAATTGGATTCTGGAGAATTAGATGTGAAGCCTGGGGTGCAAATTGGATATTTTCACCAAGATCATAGGACACTTGATTTTTCCCTCTCACCAGAACAACAAATTCAGAAAATGAAACCGAAGATGCCTTATGGGGATTTACGGGCACTATTAGGTCAATTCCAATTCACACCCTCTATGGTTAAAAATCCACTTTCAAAATTAAGCGGGGGAGAAAGAGCGCGCGTCGCCATTCTCAAATTATTACTTGAAGATAATAACTTGTTATTATTAGATGAACCTACAAATCATCTAGATGCTGATGCTATGGAAGCGATTGAATATGCCTTAAAGGAATATGATGGTGCAATAATTACAGTCAGCCACGACCGATGGTTTTTAGATCAAGTTTGTGATACAATTTGGGAATTGAGGGGTGATGGTAGTTTGAAAGTATGGCCCGGTAATTATTCTGAATTTGTAAATCGTAATAAGGAATTATGATTGTCTATT
>CAYNXD010000028.1:0-12628 GCA_964401115.1 uncultured Candidatus Poseidoniales archaeon
ATATCGCTATTCAACTTGGCTTGGAACCAAGAGTGGTTGAAAATATAGAAAAAGAAGTTATGGAAGAAAGAGGATCTTCCAAAGATATCCAAAAAAATACCTTCTTGGAAGTTCTTTCTGTGGCTTGGCAAGATGGCTACATTTCTGAAGATGAGCAGGCCATGCTAGACTCTCTTTCTTCCTCACTTGGATTGGATTCTGATTATGCATCTGAGATTCAAAAAGACTGGATTGAAGAAAATTCGTAAGTAGGTGGGTTGATTTGTCGCCCACCTCTCGCGTGGGTTGAGGGGATACTGTCGTGCTAGATGATTTGGTTCAAAAAGAGATTTCTATACTACGTTCTTTACGTTTATTGATGGAAAAACCAACTGAAAAACCTGTTATTTTGATGGGCGATGTAATTCTAGACAGATACTTCCATGGTTGGGCTAATCATCTCAACTCTTTCGCTCCTGTACCTGTAGTCAAAGTTACTGATAAATCAGTTAGTGCTGGGGCCGCCGCTCATATTGCAAGAGGTCTTGTTAATTTAGGAATAAATGTCAGGTTTTTTGCACTTTTGGGTGGCGACGAGAACGGGCAATTAGTGGCTCAACAATTACATGAAGAAAAGGTTGATACTTCAGATATTAGGATAGCAGCTCATCTTCAAACGGTGGCAAAAACTAGGATATACGGTTCTAGAGAAAGTTTGATTGATAGGGAGCAATTGATTTTGCAATTTGATGAAGAGTCTCAAGAGTCATTTCCCGATTCTGTAGTCAATAAATTAACAGATTCTGCAACTAAAGCAATATCAGGTTCTGGAGTAGTAGTTCTGAGTGATTATGGAAAAGGTGTGATCAGTGATTCTGGGGCATCTAAAGTCATTTCAACTGCTAGGGAAGCCGAGGTGCCTGTAATTTGTGATCCAAAACTTACTGGGCTACATAGGACAGATGGCGCAACGGTAGCTCTTTTCGAAATTCGTGGTTTAGAATTATTGAGGAGAAGAAACAATTTGATAGATGCTGAAGAGACCGCGAAACATTTCATTGAATTACATGATTGGGAGGGGATGCTTGTTCTTGGTGGGGAACATGGTTCAACTCTTTACCAAAAGGATGAATCTCCACTTCATTTACCATGTCTGATAGATGCTCCTAGGCAACTAATAGGCCTTCATGACGCAGCAGTCACAGCCCTTGCATGTGCCCTTGGAGATGGCCTATCATTGGCGGAAGCGGCAAGACTAGCGAATGCTGCTTGTGAGTGTGTGTTATCAGCAGAGGCTAGTAGTGTGGTTCTAGATCGTAAGAAACTAATGACTAGGCTAGATGAACTAGCATGGCATTTCCAAATTTCCGATCGTTGAAATATCATTGAGGTTTTATTCATGAGTTGGTGGATAATGCCAACAACAGCTGATATTGGTATTAGGGCCTTTTCTTCTAGTATTAATGGCGCAATTCGCGAGGTGACCTTAGGGATGCAGTCAATTCTACTTTCTGAAGTTGGGGCTAAAGTTTGCGCTAATCTAGTGTGTAATAGCGGTGAGTGGGGTGTTAAGATATCTAACTCCAATGACAATACTATGGTGTCATGGCTAGAAGAGGTTCTATACCAAGGGGAAGTTGAAGGTCGATGGCTTATTGATTGTCAAATCATGTTGGGGGAAGAGTCACTAGGTGCCCAAGTATCATATGTAGATGCTAGTGAAGTAGAGAGGGAAATAGAAATCAAAGCGGTGACTAGACATGAATTAATTCTCAAAGAGATTGGTGTTGGTGAAGAATTTGAAGGTATGTTGCCAAATATTCCAAACTTCCAAGGTCCGGGTTGGGTTGCTCAATTAATTTTCGATATTTGAGAAAATTAGTGGGCGCGTCCGAGGTGGACACTCGTTGCCGCTTCCGAAAATGCCCCCGTCTTCTCAACCCCGGTACCCCAAGGCACCCAAGGTTCCGAGTTGGGCTGCTCCATTCCTGGCCTCACCTGATTCCCCGGCGTAAGGTGTTAGCAGATTCCCTCCGGATTCCGTTCCACCAACCTGAGTCACTTGGGGGCGAGGTATCATAGTCCACGGTTGCTACGTCCACGGCTCGTCTGCGCCGCCCCCGGACTTCGGATCACCAGTTGCGATTTGTGATGCAGGGAACGCCAACTCCCCTCCTAGCCCGTAATCTGTGCGGAAGTAGGTACATATCAACCCGACGGTTTTCAAATTTAGTAATCATAGATGTTATCCCAGTATTCATCTAAAATTGCTAGTGTATCTTGAATAGAAAGAACAGACAAGAAACCATCTTCAGTTCTATTTAGTAATTTCATATCCTCTAATTTCGATAGAGCATCATCAACCTCAAAGTCAATGTCAAAACCAAACGTATCTTGTAACCAATCTTCTATGCTTATGTCTAGACTCTCTTCAGTGTATTTCATATCATTATCCGAGATAATAAAAGCGTAGGCTAACAGGGCCTCTTTAACTTCTTGCTCCTCCCCTAAATCTACAATCATATTCAGTACTGCAGCGTTATTTGCTTGCCCTTTGAAATACAAATCCTTAGAAACTTGTGTTTGATATTTCTCTCTAGTTTTCTGGTAAGACATGTAGGTTTTCATAACATATGTCCCTAGTGCTGCAAGGATACCACCTAGTAAGGATAGGGAAGTGTCTCCTGTAGAACTTGAACCCAATAGTATTGCTGGCCCAAATTTCAGTAAGATTGATACCAATCCACCAACTAAAGGTGCGCCAATTTTAATTTTATCAACACCCCTCATCATTGGAGAGGTGTTTGGAAAAATTGTTTCCAAATCTAGCTTTGGCACGGTTTTGAAAAGTCGTATATGTAGTCCTTTACTTTCATCGCCTTGATAGTGTTTCATCCTTTTGTTTTCTTCAAACCATTTTAGATCTTGAAATTCTAAAATTTGAATTATACGATCAAATGCGTCAATCGTAACTTTCTCCTTTTTCATTCCAAACCAAGATTTTCGCTCATCTTCAATGGATATTTCTCCAAGTTTGTATAATTTCATTGTCAAGTATTCATCAAATCTAACATCAAGACTAATTGGAAAAACATCTTCACCATCCAATGCTTCTTGCATCTCATCGTCACTAATTTCCTCCCAATTCCCATCTTCTAGAATTCTTTCTAGCGTCCCCATGAAGGATTCTTTGCCTTGAGTATTCGGTATTTCAAACTGGTCTGGATCCATATTTTCATATAATGATTTCAGATTTTCTAAATCTGCATGTGATGAATGGTGCCAAATAGCTTCCATCATCTCTGAAACCTTGTCGAGTCCATCACGCATAGTAGAGTCAATTCTCTCCAATTTGAAGATTTCTTCCTTTACTCTAGCTCGGGAAATAGGTATGTATTGCTGACGTTATTTTGATTCAAGATTAGAATCATTTATTGCTGAATTTATCACATTTTCAATAATCTCCACCCCCTGGGTTTTGGAATGTCATCATCTCAAGGAATTAATAATGAATAATTAGCATTTCTATTATATTCATTCACCGGATTCGTATTTTGAAGGGCAACCAGTTATTATTTCATCAGCTGAAATAATCCAATCACCATGAACATTATTCAATTTCCCTTTGATTGCAACTACCCTCCCCTCCTCAAATGCTGGAGGTATGGCAATTCCGGTTGAATCAACGGTTAAACTATGGTTGGTTCCTTGGAGCAAGAACGTTCGATTACTGCTATCGTATGAGTTCAAAGCAACAGTCCCCCTCAGATGAATTTCATTATTTTCATGTTTGTTGGGGGAATCCATTACTTCGTCAACGCTGTACTGAACATTAGGCTCGTTGCCAGCTAAAACTAGCGATAATGCTGCAACAGCTAACAATCCGATGATTGTCAGCCGGGTGCGCCTACTCAATGCCATATCTATCGGCACACAGTAACTCGGATAAATGGAACCCCTGATTATTTTGATTGACTAGTGAGATTGATGAGTCGCAAAATCATCTTGTTGTAATAGCCAATCACCTTCCATTACGGGACCATCTCTACAAGTCAAGCGATCACCTACCATACAAAGGCCACATACAGCAACACTACAGGGGAGATATCTTTCCATAGCAGCATAACATTCAATTCCATGTTCAACAGACATTTTTAGGACATTTTTCATCATTTGCTCAGGGCCACATGTGAACAACTGAGTTTTATTTGGGTCGATGTTTTCCAATAGTTCTGAAAGGGGTAATGTCGGGAAACCTTTGATTCCTTGTGTTCCATCATCAGTAGTAATTGTTAGTGAATCACACAGTGAATTCATTCTATCCTCAAAATGTACATCCACTTTCGTCTGAAAACCCATGATTGCATGTATGCTCACTCTATCTCCAAGTTTTTGGCGTGCATCCCTTGCAGCCATATGCATTGGAGTAGAACCTATTCCACCTGAAATTAGAAGTAAATTGTCGCCTGAACTTGGGGTGGGGAAATGAGTTCCATATGGGCCCCTAATTGCAAACCAGTCCCCTCTATTCAAACGTGTCAATTCACCGCTTTGCCTACCTAGATCTTTGATTGTAAAACCGAATAGAGTTCTACCAGAATCTCCTATGTCCGCTTCTGTAACTTCATCGATTTCACTTCGGTCTATTTTGACATCTCCAACGCTATACGGCTTTTCTGAGTTGTAGTTACTTCTACTAATACCACCCTCAGCATCGTAAGGATTCCAACACATGAAATATTGACCCGGTTTGTAAATCGATGATAAGATTGATGGGACTTGAATCCAAATAGTTACGACGCCATTAGCTTCACAATCTATTCTGTGGATTGGCATTGGTATTGGCGATTCAATAGTGCCATTTCTTTCCAATTCATCATTTAAACGGTTGCAGCAGGCATCCGCAAGTGAAGACAAGTCAAAATCAGCCACCCTATTATTCGGAGATGCCCTTAGATTCAATTCAAACCCTCCAATGAATCTAATGCAATCCCTCGCATTTCTTTTAGATTAGAATATCCTTGAACGTCCATGAAACTATTCAACTCGTCTTCTATTTGCGCAAATATATCTACATCACCATAAACTAGAGCACTGCCAATCTGTACTGCGTCTGCACCTAACATAATGAATCTAGCCACGTCAAGACCAGTAGTAATTCCACCCATTCCAATAATTGGTGCATTAGGTATTTCTTCTCTTTTCATGGCTAAGGCTACTTCAGCAATTTTCCTTTGAGCAATTGGTCTAATTGAAGGTCCCGACATCCCACAGAGAAGATTACCAATTATTGGCCTACCAACATATGGATCTACTTCTAAAGCAGATATGGTATTGATTAGTGAAATTCCATCTGCTCCAGCATCTAATGCTGCTCCAGCTTCAATACTAATACTAGCAGTATTTGGGGTAAGTTTAGCATAAATTGGGATATTGACGGACTTTTTTACCGCACTAACATATTGATTAATTAATTCTGGTTGTTGCCCCACTATCAGAGATCTACTTCCTGGTTTAGAGTGGGGACAAGATAGGTTCAACTCTATCGCATGGGCACCTGATTGCTCTATTTTCTTGGCAATATTTGCTATTGATTCGGCATCAGGTCCAAAAATTGAGACCAACATCGGCTTAGAAAAATCATTTTCTTTGATAGTTTGTGCAAAGGAATCAACACCCGGATTAGGTAATCCCATTGCATTAAGAATTACATAATCCATTGCCTCTACACAAACCGGCCCGGGGTATATTTCTCTCGGGACAGGTCCAATGCTCTTGGAAACTAGGCCGCCACAACGACTTGCAGCAACTCTATGTAACGCAGACGGGGTACCGCCTTGGATTCCACTGGCTAGTAACAAAGGGTTTGATAATTCCAATCCTGGAATACTAACTCCGAGTTCCGCCATTCTGCTCAATACCTCGGCTACGCCGATACTCTTCAAGCGTTGCGACTCCTCGGAGGGCACAATGGCGATGCGAGAGGCATCTATTTCTGAAGCTGCAAGACGACTTTTGAAGGGCGAAGGTTGTTCTATCGAAATCCCATTAAATTATTTGTCAAGTGCCAATGAATTAGCCCATCTAATAAATGAGGAGTTGCCACAGATGTTGAAGGAGCCAATAATCATAGGTTCCAATAAAGAAAACATTATGAGAATTTTTTCTGATGAAGAGCTAATAGTATGGGTTGGCGCTGAAGAGCCCGAAATGTCAGTTTGTTGGATACCTCTGATTGATGGAGATTTTGAATTTATTTGGAATGCTTTCAGATTAATTATTCGTGACTTATTGTCTGCAGGATATCCTGGATGTATTGACTGCGCGGGACCTGCTGCATCTGAACCATGGGATGAGTTGTCGCACAGGAAAATTTTCAGAAACGGCTGAAACATTCTTGTCGATTGCAATTTCGATAGGGGAACTACGTTCCCCCAATTCGAACATTGCTTCTCAACCTTCAACATATTTTATGAAGGGCCGATGGGCCGGTCTGAAATCGTTGTCGAAGGAGAATTGGGATGTATTACTATCTATGGCAGGTCCTCCCTCGCGTACGTGCGTGCGCGAGGCGACTTCAATGAAATTATCGGCAAAAACATGGAATAATTACAAGGGGGTAATGGGATGAAAATGGTAATTGTAGAATCAAAAGCTAAATCCAAAACTATTCAGAAATATCTGGGTAAATCATTCATTGTGAGGGCATGCATGGGTCATGTTCAGGATTTACCTGCTGGTAAGCACAAAGACTCTCGAAAAGCAATGTGGGCATCTAAGGAAGATGCTCTACCTAGTCCGCCATGGGATTGGACTGAACGTGCAGAAAAGATCGTAATGTCTCTAATTAAAGAGGCCAGTGAAAAAGATGTTGAAGAGATTCTTCTGGCAACTGACCCTGACCGAGAAGGTGAATTTATTGCTTGGAGATTGAGTGAAATCTTAGCTGATATAGCCCCATGCAAAAGAATCGTTTTTCATGAAATTACTAAATCTGCCATAATTGATGCCATAGATAACTCATCTCAAATTGATTTCAATCTTGTTGATGCTGCAAAGGTAAGACGTTTCATGGATCGTCTTGTTGGTTTCCGCACATCTAATTTCGCACGTTCATGGAGACTCAAATCTATGGGGCGAGTTCAAACTCCCGCGCTCGGATTTGTTGTTGAAAAAGAATTGGAAAGGGAATCATTCGTCCCCACTCCATATTATTCTGTTAATGTTGATGCCGAGGGCATAAAATTCAATGCGCGTTTTCACGAATCCAATGATGATGATGCATGGCGAGACCAAGACGGGAAATTTGATTCCAGCCGCACCCATAATGAGGATTTAGCTAAGGAAGCATTCGATTCACTAAATTCATCCACTTCAATAACTATTGTTGAAAATAAACAATCATCATATTCTAGAAAACCATCACCACCATTCACAACAGATTCTCTTCTACAAGCAGCAGGCGGTAGATGGAGTAACTGGAATCCAAGTAAAACCATGCGGGTTGCTAGTGACTTGTATAATGCAGGGCACATCACTTATATCAGGACAGATTCTACTCGCACAAATAGTACATCTAGAAATTCAATCAGGAAAGTCATAGAAGAAAGGTGGGGTTCGAATCACATTGGTGCGGGAGTGATGGGGAAAGGTGACGGCAACGCTCAGGACGCTCACGAAGCAATTAGGCCTACTAGGCCTGAAATACTGGATCCAGAAGGATTGGCCAAAGATGCATCACAACTTTACCGTCTTATTTGGTCTAGATTTGCTGCTAGCCAAATGAATAAATCAGAATACAATCGTTTCTCATTTACAGCCAAAGTAAAAGGTTTTGGAAAGACACTTACTGGGACATATTCGTGGAGGACTCATGGTGGTTGGGAGTCAGCATTTGAAAAGATAGATGTTAAATCTCCAAAAACCAATCCACCCAGTTTTGCCTCACTATTAGAGGACAATAATGAACATGAATTATCTTTGACTAAAACCGATGAAAGTCCAAATTTCATTGAAGACGAAACAAAGCCACCCAAGAGATTTAGGCAACATACACTAGTTGCTGAGATGAAAAAACAAGGTATTGGGAGGCCATCAACATATGCTACTACCATTTCCAAATTACTTGATAGAAAGTACATAACAGACGAATCGGGTTCTCTTAAACCAACTAAACAAGGAAGATTATGTTGGGTGGAAGTTGCACCTATGTATACGCAAGAAAACAATGACTTACAAGTTGCATTTCTTTTCTCAGCTCAATTCACTGCAGATATGGAAGAAAGGCTTGACTTGATTGAAATAGGGGATAGGGGCGCTCCATCTGTTTGGAATAGTTTTACAGATCATTTTAGAAATCTTCATGCTGCAGCTCAAGAAATCAAGAGGGCTTCTCCTACCCCTAACCAATTGTTTAAATTCAATCAATTAACTCAAAAAATGCCCCAATCCGAAATTGATGAATATTTGCTTGGGAAAAAATCTTCTGATTTAACAGGTCCAGAAATGAGTGATGTGATTAAGCAACTTTTGGAGCTAGGATCTCCTCCGGCTACCGAGAAGCAGTCTAACTTTGTTTTATCATTGGTAGACGAGCTTGATGAAATCGATATTGAGGGGGCATTATCACTAGTCGATTTGGATGACATTGATGGATTAACAATGGAAAAAGCAAGTAATTTGATTGGAATACTAATGGAAAAGAGGGATGAAAAACCTAGAAAGCCTAGCGATCCACAGTTGAAATTGTTAAATCAAAAAATTGAACAATTGAAAATGTCTGAACAAGATGCATGTAAGATGGTAGGTGCGGATTCATTTGAAGAATTACAGGGTGGCCCGAAAGGAAATGCTAGTGAATTAATTGGATTATTGATAAAGAAGTCAGGCGGTAGCACACGTCGTAGAAGACGTCGCAAAAAATAATCCAATAATTAATAGAATATAGAAAACATCGATATCATCAAACTCTTCGGATGCATCAATGGCGGCAGAGCGTGTCGATGTAGTAATTGTTGGCGCGGGGCCAGTAGGCGGCTATCTTGGGCATAAACTTAGCAGCGCAGGGTTAGATGTTTTGATACTTGAAGAACATCTTGAGATTGGTCGTCCATTCCAATGCGCCGGGCTGGTGACTCCTGAAGCCATGTCATTGGTTAATTTAGAATCATCAATACTTTCTTCAGTTTGGGGCGCTCGAATACATAGTCCGGGTGGGACTTCTGTTGTTGTTGGTAATGAAGGTCAAGTAAAAACCCATATTGTCTGCCGTAAAATGTTTGATGAGGGTGTGGTCAAGAAGGCAATAAGTTCAGGTTCTAGAATTTGGATTAACTCAAGACCAATTGACGCAAAACATGTTGATGATGGAATCCAAATCGAAATAGACCGTGCAGGCGAGAAAGTTACGGTTGAAGCAGCCTTACTTTGCGGTGCTGATGGAGTACACTCTTGGGTACGAAGACACTTCAAGATGGGGTACCCGAAGGAAATAATGGTTGGTTTCCAAGCAGAGGTGGTAAATTATGACGGCTCTGAAGGATTATTAGATATGTATACTGGTGAAGAAGTTGCACCAGGATTATTCGCATGGGTAATTCCATCAGGTAAAAGTTGGAGGATTGGCGTCTGGTCAAGGCCAAAGGATTTGGGTGGGAGAAGTTGTGAGGAGTTATACGAGTCACTAATTAATCATCCATTGTGGAAGGATAGATTTGCTAATTCAAGGGAAGTTGCACGCTTCTGTGGCCCCTTGTCATGCGGGGTTGTATCTAATCCAGTTAAGGAAAGAATAGCGTTATTTGGGGATGCTGTTGGATTGTGCAAACCAACTACCGGGGGTGGAATTGGTCCTGGATTTAAACAAGTAGATTTGATGTCAGATGGTTTGGTAGATGCAGTTAAGAAAGACAAATTATCACTTTCTAATTTGAAGAAGATTTCCAAACCACTGAAAAACATGAAAAAAGATCAGAAAAGAGCACGGATATTGCGCAATTTGTATCTTACAGATTGTACTGACGATGAGTTAGAAAAGACATTCTCTACATTTGCAAAACCAAAAGTAATCAAGATGATAAATCAATATGGAGATATAGAGAGGCCAGTGGCACTTGGAATTAGAATGTTGAAGGAAGTTCCAGAATTTAGATCAATGGCTGCCAGTACCACTTGGGCTCTATTAAAGGGGTGATGATTTGAGCAAATGGACTCACCTTAGAATGCGCTTCCCACCATTTGAAGTACTATCTCATAATCCAAAAGAGATGGAATTAGCAGATGTTTGTTGGCCTACAAGAGACTCTGATACAATTTTGAATTTAGGTAATGAAAATGGTTGGTTCATTCATCGTTCTATTAAAGACGAAAAACCAAAATTTGCTAGAGAAGTATTTCCAATAAGTGGGGATTACGACACTAAGTCTTTGCTTGCATCTAGGGAGGGTTGGGCGCTTTCCCCGCATCCACTCCATTCTTTTGCTCGTAAATGGATACCCTTTGGTGTTATGATTCTAATTGTAGCTATTATTCTACATGTTCTTGAACCAGTTTTACTACGTTGGAATTTGATGTCTGAAGCATGGGCTGGTAGCATTAATCTTGGTTTGTTAGATTACCCTATTCTTTTTGTTATGGCTTCACCATTTATTATTATACCATTATTTTTCAGAATTATTGCTAATGTGGAAGATATTAGGAGACAACATCGATTCAAGAATAATCCACCCAAATCACCAAATATTCAACTCCAACCGATTAACTCAACTGGGCCAATTAGATTTACATTCAAAATTCCAAAAGGACTTGAGGGCCGTGGGGTGAGGGGTTTTGTTAGAGTAGGATTGTTGCCGCCTCATAGAGATGCACTAATGGATGCATTGGTTGAGGGGGGTGGGGGTAGGCCCCCTGTGGGGTTATCCACTCCACTTCCAAAGGGATGGATGCCTGTCGCTGATGATGGTTCTGGTATTGGGGAAACCACCCCTATGGTTGTTGGCAAAGGACCAGCAAGATTATTTCAAGAGCCTATGAGAATACATGAGTCATGCGAACCAAAAGTGATTGACGAATCTGAAATAATCGAATTAGAGGCTCCTAAAGGCCCTTGGCCAGGGACAGAATATGGGCCATTTGTCAATGTAAATTGGGAATTAATATTGGAATTCAATGGTAAAAACAGTAGGCCTTTATTTTGGATTGAGAGACTTGATGTCAAATCTTCATCTGTAAGTCATAAAATCGAGGAATTAATTGCTATAACTGGTAGGCTTGAATCATCCTGATAGCCTCACAATATCTTTGACCAAGTAGTGTGTGCGATATATGTGAAGGAGCGGCGAATCATAGTTTTCGCATTTTCGATATTGTTTATTATTCCTGGATGTATTTCTCCATTTGCTGATGATAATCAAACATCCACAATTGAAGATAAATCTCCTAGTATAGTGATTGATTCATTATCTGACATTGAATATGGAGATTATCTATACTTAACTGGATCAGTTAGTGATGAACAACCTTCAAAATCACTAGTTTCTATTTCATTGTCAATACCTTGGGGTAATTACTATGTCTCCCCGGATGATGAAGGTTTTTGGGAATTTACTATTGATGGACTAGATCCAGGTGAGTATGAAATTATTCTTTCAGCTAAAGATGATAGTGGTCAATCATCAGAATCAATTACGATGCAATTTTCCGTATTCCCTCCTGTAGAGGATGAAGTGTCATTGACATTGTGGAGAAACGAATTTTGGTATCATCAAGGAGAAAGTGTTTCAATTACTGGACAAATATCTCACACATATCTTGATTCGTGTCAAATGCAATTTATTTATGGCGAGGTGATAGTTTCAGAAGATGAAATTAATTTTGATGATAAAAATGGGATGTTTCAGATTATTGTTGAATCATTAATTGGAAGAATAAATGGGACAATAACTGTATTTTGTGGCCTATTCTATAATTCTGAATATAGCATAAACGTTTCAATCATCCCCTTCGAATCAGAAGTGAGTGATTTAGATGGGGATGGGATACCTGACGATTTTGATGATTGTCAGGACGGTGATTCTTTTTCTTCCTCTAATGCTACCGATTATGATTCAGATGGTTGCTATGACTTCACCGAAGATAAAGATGATGATAATGATGGCGTTGAAGATGTAATTGACAGGTGCCCAAAGGGTGAATTAAACTGGTTTTCGAATCCTATTTCAGACAGAGATGATGATGGTTGTATGGATTCAACTGAAGACTTAGACGATGATGATGATACAATTTCAGATCTAAATGATTATTGCCCAGAATCAGAATATGGTTGGTCATCGTCATTTCTTTCCGATTATGACCGAGATGGATGTAGGGATAGTGATGAGGATATTGATGATGATAATGACAATGTATTAGACATCGATGATTTATGCCCAAAAGGCGTAATTGGTTGGTCCCCTAATCCATCAAACGACAGAGATAATGATGGGTGCAGAGATATTGATGAGGATGGTGATGACGATAACGACAATACCCCTGACTCTAACGACACATGCCCTCAAACTCTTCCTGGTTTCGATGTGAATGAATTTGGTTGTGCAGAGTACGAATGGGACGATGATCAAGATGGAGTTATGGATGATATTGATCAATGCGA
>CAYNXD010000029.1:0-10154 GCA_964401115.1 uncultured Candidatus Poseidoniales archaeon
TTTTTCTGCAGCCTTGTTACCCTCCTCTTCTCTAATTTTTTCTACCTTTGGCTTCAATCTCTTTGCTTCCCACCAATCCCTTAATCCTCCGCCAATTAGCATTGGGAATGTAGCCAATGTTGGTAGATACATTCCTAGTCCGAAAGATGTACCCATACCGGTTGCCCACTCTATGAAGCACCCCAATAAGAATCCAATTCCTAGTGCAGTAAGATTGCCTTCATTCTCTGCCAGAAGGATTGTGAAAGTAGCGAATGCGTTAGCCTGAGGTGCAAGAAGATCTATTCTCCCTTCAGCCAACATCTTTGAAAGGAAAATTGCTACTCCGGCACCCAAAATTGCACCAGGAACAACCCCCATGATATTTCCTTTCGAAATATGATATGGCCTATTACCAATATAGAGGCTATTCTTGTAATCCCCTACCACAGTACCAGACATTGAAATTGCTGAGCCGAATACTGTTGTGCCGACTAAACCTAGAAGTATTGCTTCTTCTTTTGTTAAACCAAAAGTATCCCTCAAGTTCAAGAATAAACCTAGAAGCCCTAATAGGACAATGAATGATGTTCCACTCACTGGTTCGATTCCAGTTTCACCCATCACTCTTACAGCAATGGCGCCGAGTAAGAACGTTGCAACACCAACAATAATTGAAAATAATAGACTTGGAATTAAGGGGAATCCACCAATTGTGAAGATAAATGTCATTGCAAAGAATGAAATAATTATGAAAATAGGTAGATGATATAGTGGCCATTCGTACCACCCTTTTCCATCCATATATTCTGCACCTTGCTCCCCCTTGAATGCCTTAGTAATATCACCAAAAATGTTGACAAATGTGGGAGCCATTTTTGCTAAACCTAAGAAGCCCCCACCGAGGATGGCACCAATAGCTATCACTCGAATTAGCGTAGAGTATACAACCATCTGAACAACTGGGCTGTGAGGAACTGTCTCAGGGTTACCGATATCTGAGAGTGTGAAATAGTCTCCAAGACTGGCAATATATACAGGCACATCAAGACCAACTGCTAGAGGAACAAGATAGAACCATGCTACTAAAGTACCAAGATTGACTAGAATTGCAACCCTCAACCTCATGAACCAACCTATAGCAAATAATGTTGGAGACATTTCTATTCCTAGATATGTATATTCAAATGGGTTGAACTTATCAGGGTCGTAGTGAGTTACACCCTTGGATACACCTTCCCATGTCCCGTGCTCGCCTTCAACCGTTTTGATACCCGCAGGTTGGTGAATTGCATGATGGCTAAATACAGATGATAGTGCAGTTCCAGCGAAAGATAATTTCTGTGCGATTACGTCAGCCAACGATGCAGAGACGCCATCCAAATGCCTTTTCCATGATAGTGGGTAATCTATGAAAAACATAAACAACATAGTACCAATTGTTGACATCCCCACCGTTTTGAGGGAATCTTTGGCTTGATCTGCGGCACCACTTGAAACATCACATGCAATATCTAGAAGGACCAACGTTGCTTCAAATCCTGGCATAGGTAATGGGTCTTCAACAAGCCAAACTCTTCTGAATATTATGAAATACATTACACCTAGAAAACCAGCGAACATTGAAGCTATGATACCAATAAATGCTAGTTGAAAGGTATCGACTGAACTAATCAGAAATCCGCCTTGAACTTCATATGCTGGACTACTTGCTAGTAGAAAAATTGCTGGGAAGGTGAAAATAAATCCAGTAGATGCGTGAGTTGCACCAGTAGTAGCACTAGTTGCTATATTGACCTCGGAAGGGGACCATCTAAGTGCCATGCCAAGAAGATATGCAATATACCATGCAGCAGATACTGCAAGCCCTATTTTTAACCCAATATATGCAGTCACGCCACTAAATACTGCACCAATCAGGATACCTATCATTACCTTTCCAATAGACCAATGGCTAACTTCAAATGCTTCTTCAAGGTTCTTTTCTTCCAAATATTGTTCAAGAACCCCGGTATTCAGATTTTTGTACATCTCCTGATCTAACCATGTTAGGCTATCTTCTTCAATAGCCTTGAGCCCCTCGGCAGTAACAGGTTGTCGATATGCAGAACGTTTCACACCCATGTTACAACCCCTCTCCAATTAAGTGGTTAAAAGCCACCCACTTCAAATTAATTCCTCTTTGACAATTCAATGGTCACGAATTATCTTAAATCGGCCCATAGCTTCCATCCACATAATTTCTTTTCCTGATTCTAAATTGAGGCCATCATCCAATGGTAAAACCATCATTTCAAATGTTTTTGCATCCATTGCATGGACCTCACTTCCTTGGATATGAGTAACGGTTGCCGAACCCTTCTCAATAATTGGGACGCTAATTTTGTCTGTTACTGTCCCAACATGACTCTTTTTTTGGCCGGAGAAAATATTCTCCAATTCAAGGCGGGCCTTAGCACTCCCATGCTTACCTGGTTTTGATTTTGAAATTCTCAATATCTTGTATGCATTATCATCTACTGAGCAATATCGCCCCACCTTCAAAGTACGAATCTCAACCTTTTCCGTCCCAGCCATGTCTAACCCAACAGGTACCCCTAAGAGGACTCTTATCATAGTTGCCTAATGTTTGATGTAGAATATTAATGAAAATAATTAACAACAATCATTTGTACTTGTAGAATCCTTCACCCGTTTTCCTACCAAGATTGCCTTCAGAAACCATTTCCTCTAGCAATTTTGCAGGCTTGTATTTATCATCCCCAAAACCCTCATGTAATACATTCATAATATGTAATACAGTATCTAGTCCTATCAAATCCGAAAGCGCAAGTGGGCCAATGGGGTGATTCATGCCCAACTTCATGATACCGTCAATTGCCTCTGGTTTGGCAATACCTTCCTGTAATGCTAATATCGCTTCATTTAACATCGGGCATAGAAGACGATTTGAAATAAATCCTGGTGAATCTTTGCAGCAAAGCGCCACTTTACCCATCCTCTCGGCAACAGAAACTACCCGATTTGTAACACCATCATCGGTCTTAGAACCTGTAATTATCTCAACTAATTTCATTATAGGTACAGGGTTCATAAAATGCATCCCAATTACGAAATTTGGCCTCGATGTAGAATTAGCAATTTCATCAATACTGATGCTACTAGTGTTACTGGCTAGAATTGCTCCATCTTTACAAATCTGATCCAACTCTTGGAATGTCGAAAATTTTAATTCCGGTATTTCCGGGATTGCCTCGATAATCAAATCAGAATTGGACGCAGATGATTTATCTGTTGATATCGATATTTTTTCAAGTGCTGAATCAGCATCATCTTGACTCATTCTTTCTTTGGAAACTAATTTACTGAGTGAATTTTTGATACTAGTCAATCCATTTTCAACAAATTCTTGTTTGATATCTATCATGATTACTTCATATCCCGCACATGCTGCAACTTGAGTAATCCCATTACCCATCTGACCTGCACCTAATACGGCAATTTGCTCAATCTCCATGAGCCTACGAAAGAGTATCCGTTGATAGCGGTTCGCATCACTGCTTCCATTCTACCCAGTAGCCAGACTCATCCCTTTGCCACCATATATCACTAGATTCCGGCCATTCAAGCCATTCCAATCCGTCTTCCCCGAAAACTCCCTGTAATTCCCAATTAGGGGGGTCGCTTTCACCTGATACTTGTTCATCCCCAACCCAATCTTGTTCAACGTCATCAATATCTTCTGGAACTTCAGAACTTCTAACGCGGCGTTGAGACTTTCTAGAGCCCTTGCGCCTATTCCTATTCTTCTTTGATTTACCCTGTTTTACCATTACAGCAGCAAATAATCCACCAAGACCTAATACGACCAAAACTAAGATTGCTATCAACATTGTAGGAATCCCTCCGCCACCAGATGAACTAGCTCTGTCATCTAAAACAAATGTTGATTCCTTTTCAGGACATCCCGGGTCAGGATATGAATTGTCTGAAGCAACCATTGGGCATTTGTCAGCCATTCTCGCCCCAGATACGAATTTACCTGGCCAACTATTTTCCCTAGTAGCAGTCCAAACAGGGTCGTCATAATTATCATAATAACCATCCCCATCATAATCAGACCACTGTGATGGCTCGACCTTCCAAGCATCAGCACCCTGACTCAAGCCCCAGCCAGAACTCGGGTCACTGTAACCATCACCATCAGAGTCAATACAACCCCTGCGGTCCTCGGTTGAGTTGCCAAATAGCAATGGACAATTGTCACCATTAGTGCCATTAGGATTATCGCCAAAACCATCAGAATCGCTATCTTCAGATTGAGTAGGGTCATTTTTGAAAACTCCGTTAGGCCCATCTAATGGGTTGAAAACACCGTCGCCATCATCATCACTTTCTTCTTCAGAACAGCCATTCATTCTAACCCACATTGCCTCAGACATAGGCGTTGAGGGACATAAATCTGAGTCGTCCATAACTCCATCAGAATCGGAATCCCTCTCAGAAGGTCCGCAACCATTACCATCTACATATTCTATTTCACTGAATGGTGTTTCTACGCATTGATCAGGACTTGAACCGTCCCAATTATCCCCAAACCCATCTCCATCGTAATCTGCCCATTGAGATATTTCGTCAGGGAAAAAGTCGACTGGGTCAGACCAGCCATCTGAATCTGAATCGGGACACCCAACAGAGTCTTCGGTAGATGTTCCTGCTTGATTAGGGCAATCATCAGCACTCAGGCCTTGAGGGTTGTCACCAAATCCATCACCATCTATATCCGACCATTGTGATGAATCAGTAATGAAGGCATCACCAATTTGATTCGCCCTTAATCCATCACCACCGATTGAAAAGGAATAATTGTCACCATAACCATCATCATCTGAATCAATCCATTGTTTGGAATCTAGGGGGAAAGCATCCGCGCCGTCAGATATCACCCAGGCATTATCAACGTCAGACCAACCGTCACCATCTGTATCAATGCACCCTAGTCGATCATTTGTCGAATTACCTGTGACGCTAGGGCAATCATCAGGATTATTTCCTGTTGAGTTATCACCATACCCATCATTATCATTATCTGACCATTGTGAATTATCTGAGGGGAAGGAATCACCAGAATCCATCCAACCATCCCCATCCGTATCTAAACATCCAATTTGGGGCCAAAGTGAAGTACCAGACTCATTAACACAATCGTCCTCATTATTGTAGTATCCATCACCATCATCATCTAGTTGATGTTGGCCACAACCATTCTCATCAACAGCAACCCCTTGCCAAGTATCCGGACAATAATCATCACCATCCCAGATTCCATCGCCATCTAAGTCTGGCAGAAGATGGGTTGCATCAACTCCAATCCTATCCCAAGCTTGAACTCTTGCCAATACGCTAAGACGAACAAAACCCATAGAATCCCATTCATCTTGACCATCATCAGATAACAACCAATCCAACAATGAAAATTTATCATCTAATTCAGAATAATCAATAATGAATTTGTAATCTAATTGAGCAGGATAGACGCCCTCAGAACTATTTTGGTATGATGGTGAAACTGAAATTCCTCCAGCTGCAATATGATCCTTTGCGCTATGGGTCCAATTGTCAGCAATGGGTACTGTCCAAAGATCCGAATTATTTTCAACAACCCTCATCTCAGTAAAACCAATTGCCTCGTCATTCTGCCCTACAGCATAAATAATGTCAGACCTTAATTCCTCTTGGAAGCGGTATCGAGCACCGGAACTGAAAAAGAAATTTTCATCAAATTGGCACCCTCCGCAAGTCCAAAGTTGCTCGGCCATCATTGGTACTGAACGGTTATCCCAACGACCAAAAGTGTGTATCCCCTCATCTGGGCATGATGCATCTAAATCAATCCATTCTTTAACTCCATTACCATCATCATTAGGTGCAATACTCGCTAGATCCATACCAGGGGCCCAACCTGGCAATGTTAGCGTTGAAACACTTGCACCTGAGAGAAGCCATCTTAGTTGCCCCATAGAAAGACCACCAATTGTTTTCAAACAAGCCTCCGATGCACCACCTGACTTAACGAAGAAAGATGCTGGCATTCTTCCAACCGGAACCTCCAGTAATTGTTTGCTAGTCGATGTACAATTTAACATCCCAGAAGATGAATAGTTGGATACTGGTGCAGCAATCTGGTGGGCGGCGCTGAAATTAACACCAATCAAATTACCACCATTGCTATTGCATAAATCCTGAGTCATTTGGAGATTTGTTGAATTATACTGTGCAAGTGGCCTACCATCTCCAATCCAGTTACTTCTCCATCTGTTTTCCATTAACTGAGCAGTCACATCACCCCTCAACTGTAAGAAACCTTCAGGAAGAATGTAAACTGTTGTCCTTCCCCGATATTGTCCAATTCCAATTTTTGTACTATCTGGAGACCATTCTATGGCCCTAACGCCGCGGTTGTTATTGCTGCTACCAAAATTCCCAAACTTAGCTACTTCTGTATAGTTCGAATGATTTGCTACATTATCAGGACTAAGATATATACGGGCTTCGTCATCCCTACCGCCAACAACGAAAAATGCACCATTTGGTGAGAAGGAAATAGAGTAGACATCTCGACTGCTATCCGTGAATCCCGCCACATGTGAAGCATTTGTTACATTGTAGATATTCACTTTATTATCAAAACCACCAGTGAGCAACCAGCGGCCATCTGGACTGAAAGTTGTAGCCAGTGCATAGTCATCAGTATGGTTGTCAAAATCCATATATTTTGTACCATTGTTAGTCCAGAATACTTTCAACTCCCCTCCTGCCGCCAAACCTGCGATTAAACGATCGTCAGGACTTGCATCAATACTCCATACAGTATCACCGGGATCAAATGAATAATTCCTTACCATGGACCAGTTATTAGCTGAGAATTGTCTTAGTTCTCCATCACCATCGCCAGTGAAAAGATAGGACCCATTTGATGACCATGTGACACTAGGGACGTCATCTGTGTGAGATGAGCTGAGATTTGCTAAGACTGTAGCAGATTTATTTATCCAATTCATTTGCAATACGACAATTTGTGAAATCCCCTTATTATCGTTAAAGTAAGCACCTGCAGCAAGTAGCGAACCATCAGGTGAAAAGGCTAACGATCGTATATTCTCATCTGGAAAAGAATACAAAGTGGAAATTGTCAAACCGTTAGCAGTGTAAAGCATGACATCACTACCGCCACCTCCTGCCAAATGAATGGAATCTGGAGCCCATGAAACTGCTCTAGCACTACCGTCACTAGCATACAGCGCCCTCATTGAGTCGTCCCAATCATTTAGTTGTGGGTTAGTAAAGTCTGGATCACCGTTCCCATCCAAATCAGGGCAACCGGAGTAACCATTGGTACTATTACCCCATGCAAAAGGACAGTCATCTAGAGAATCATCAATGCCATCATTGTCGCCATCCAAAGCTGAAACAACTAACGTGCATACTGTTGTGGTTAAGAGCAAAATCGAAGCCAAGAATAGAGAACTCCTGATTCCTCCCATGTTTTCCCCTCACAATTCCCATGGTTTGATGTTTTTCATTTGTTGATTTCCCTGTCTTTTACCTTCTGAAGTATAGTTGCATCAGCTATCGCAACCTCATCACCACTAACTGGGGGGGCGCCCACAGGCCCATGGCTAGATGGCATGGATAGTTGTTCAATTCCTAATTTCTCATTAACAAAATTGCTATTTTCATCGAACAATTCCGGATCCATTGGACTAGAAATTAGTTGGTCATTAACCTTAACTCTATTAGCATTAATTTTTCTGAAATAATGTATTGCTGCAATAATGCAAATTACTAGTAATATGTTAATTATCGAACCTGGCGTTGAGGCTTTCGCAGAAAAAGAGGATGGGTTGGCAGATAATTCTTCATCAATAAATACTGTCTGCATATTCCCTGCTGCATCGCTTACAACCAGTTCCGCACCCCATTTACCTGGCTCCCCACTTTCACCCAACATTATAGTTATTGAATCTGAATCTGGCACACCACCAACTACAGAATCGATTAAAACACCGTTTCTTTCGATTGAAATTTTCCAATATGTCGCATCTGGATCCAAGAAATTTGCCATCAATTCGAGATTACATGATGCTGTAGGTTCAGGATTAAAAATAGTTGCCACTGGTTCCAAATCACAATTCGGATCAATCCATTTCAAAGTAGCTCTTGGGGCTTGCCTATCGACATTAATCTGGCTATTTCTCATTGCAATATTGCCTGCATAATCAATACTAGAAACTGAAATTAACTCTACGCCTTCCCTATCTGATAGATTAACAGTAATAGAATAATTGCCATCTTCACCACAGGGGCCAGAATATACATCACTATCTGAAATAATTACCTCAATAAATAATCCATAATCACAATTTCCTTTTACATCCCACTCTCTAAGGGGTGTGTGAGTACCATCTAATGGAGATGAAATTGTCAAATTAGGTGGGCGAGTATCCAAAACCACATCTAACTCAAATAGAAACATTCTTTCTAGAGCTTCGACTTCAAATCTAATCATATTCAATCCTTCATTTAGACTAATAGGGACCAATAAATCACCTGTTGAAAGTTCAGAACCATTTTGAATTATCCAATTTTCCCCATCCCATATTTGTGATGACCAACCTTGCAATGGACCAATATGAAGATCTGCAAATACTGTATTTGTATTCACAATACCGTGGTTCCATTCAGCTGCCAAGGTAGGAGTATATGATTCAGGATCCAAATAAACATCAATGCAATTTGTTGCAATGTTGGGGTCAGGACCTAGTGACAAATCTGTGGCAAGAAGGCAAAATTCATGCCAACCAGTTTCATCCAATGAAATAGTTTTGTAATGAATCAAATCTCCTGCTGAAAAATTTGTTATTAGGGAGCCGTCTAGAATTAATGAAGAAAAAGATAATTCAGATAAATTCCAACTTAGATTGATATTGTGATTATAAATTGTTGAATTATTTAATGGCCAATTCCAGATAATTTCAGGGGGTGTTCTATCAATTATCATTGAGAAATTTTCCCCTCCCCAATTTCCAGCCCAATCAAGTGTTTCAATGTATATTTGGAAATCGCCATCAGGTATTTCTGATTGATTAATTTCCAAAGAGAACGGAATGTGAATGTTTGGGGGAGGGGATGGAACACCTATGCGTAAATGACTTGAATCGTTATTACCCCATGGCGGACTATCACTTATATTACAAGATGATGTTCTTTCTATTCCGATTCCATCTATCAAGTAAGCACATACTTGCTTGGTGTCGAAAATAGTTTCTATGTTCAATATTAAAGGTGATGAATTCGCATTTAATGAGTCGGGTGGTGAATAATCATCTAAATGCCAATTTCCATTATCTGAATGGCCTTCAAAGCCTCGGTAAATAATCTGTTTCTCTAAACCATAATTACTAGCGCCCCACTGATCGAACACTACATCAAAATCACGATTGTTCCAATTGCCAGCCAAGTCCCTAACTACAACATTGAATACATTCAAATCAATCCAATCCCACGATGTAGAATTATCTGGATTACCATTGACATTTGCCCAATATGTAGGGTGCAATTGTAATTCAGTTTCAGCAAAGCCTGTTTCATTAATTTGAAGAATTGAACCATTCAACCATAATTGTGCATCTGGCTCTGTTTGAATAATTATTGACATTAATGAATTATTTGAAAGGAATTTCCAATTGTGAATTACTATAGGGGGGGATAAATTATCAAATTCAACCATCAAATTAGAACTATTTTCTCTACCGGAAACGTCCGTTAACAATGCTGAAAATGTCCTCCAACCGTTATCCTCAGGAAGTGTAAGATTCAACCATGCTGAGCGAAGAACTTTGTCTAAAATAGGAGCTGTTGAATTCTCAATTTGGTTAGGTACGAGACTCCATGAATCAGTGATTAAAAGTTGATCGATAGATACGCCATCTTCTTCGGGCCATAAATTCAATGTATATCTACCAGGGGAATTTACGTCAAATTGTAGTTGAGTTGTTTGGCTACCGTCCCAAGCCATATTTGACCACTGCCAACTTCCATAAGTTGTAGTATGTAATCCTCCACCACTAGTTAATGGTGTTTGATCAATCCCAATATGTACAGAATTTCCATTT
>CAYNXD010000030.1:0-12699 GCA_964401115.1 uncultured Candidatus Poseidoniales archaeon
CCTTGGGATGTGGTCGTTATTCCCTTCCCGAAAGAGAGATTCTCGGTAGAAGAAATGATGTCTCTACAATCACATCTACGAAATGGAAAATCTGTACTTCTTCTAGCCGAATGGGGAGATTTGTTTGGCCACGTAGATTATCTAAACGAATTTACAAAACCATTTGGTATCGAAATCCAAAAAGACAGAGTTACAGATCACCAAGAGAGCATTACTCAGAAGGTAGAACTTGGAGGAGTTGTTCTTGGAGAGGAAGAAATTCCTCATTATGTAAGAGTAACAAACTTTTCTCAGCACCCTATTACATCAGGTATTGAAGAATTGATTTATTTCTCAGGGTGTTCTCTTCAAGTGAGTGAGCCTGCGATTTCTGTAGCTGCTACATCTGCTTCTTCGTTTGGAGATTTAGATCTAGATTCTGAACTAGATGATGATGAAATTCAAGGAGAATTGACAATAGCTGCAGCAAGTGAAATGAGTGGTAGATTGTTTGTTATCGGTGATAGTAATATTGCAGCGAACGGCTATATCGAGCAAGGTGATAATTCAAAATTTATGCAACGCGTTATAGATTGGCTCGCTTTTAATATTTAATCGGATTTTCTTTCTAAAAATCTAGTACTAAGTATCATAACATAATGACCTATCGCAGCCACATGGCTGCAACTTTTTTTGCGATAACTGTACTGACATTTGTTTTAATTTTAATGATTGGAAGTTTTCTGAAAATCATTAGACAATGGGAAGGGGCTGTTGTATTTCGACTGGGTGTTTACAGGGGTGTTTTGAAACCCGGAATTAGATTTGTAATTCCATTCTTTGATCGATTAGTAAGATGGGACCTTAGGATGCTAACTAACGATGTACCTGGGCAATCAGTAGTCACTAAGGATAACATCTCCCTCAGTATTGATGCTGTAGTATTCTATCGAATAAGGGATCCAGGGGATGCTGTCAACAAAGTTACCAATGCTCGCGCATCTATTGGGATGGCCGCAATGGGCGCATTAAGAGATGTTATTGGCTCAGTACCTCTAGACACCGCGCTACAAGAGAGAGAAGACGTTGCTGAGCGAATTCGTAGCAACCTAGACGACGCTACTGATCCATGGGGCATTCATGTGTTACATGTTGAATTAACAGATATGCAACTCCCCCACGACTTAACTAGAGCAATGGCAAAAGAAGCGGAAGCAGATAGAGAAGCTAGAGCTAGAGTCATCAAGGCTGGAGCAGAGAGGGAAGCAGCATCCAAGTTGGCTGAAGCCCAGGAACTATTCGCCCGATTCCCTGCACTAATGGAACTACGCCGCTTGCAAGTACTTTCTGAGGTTGGGGCAGAAAATAATGCTACTCGAATCATGATGTTACCTGATACCGTTCTAGATTTTTCCAGCGGCCCCTTAGGTGAATTCTTGAAAGGGGGTGGTAAATAATGGCAGCAGATCTGATTTTTGAGTTATGTTGTGGCCTTGCTGTTGGATTTTTCGGAGCACTTCTAATTCTTGGATTGAAAGCTGCTGGCGGCATGTTTGCTGCATCAGGAGGAGAACCAACAAACCATCCACCACGAGGAACTTGGCCGCGTAGAGGGTGGGTTGCTGTTCTAGATCAATACGAAAGAGCGGTGAAATTCCGTTTTGGAAAATTCAAGAAAGTGAATAATGTCGGACTTGCTTTCCGCTGGCCAATTATCGATACGTTCCTAGCGGTAGACATAAGAGACCGTCCGGAAAACATTCCTGGTCAAATATGCATTACCCGCGACAATGTAAGTATCAAAGTGGATGGTGTTGTATACTGGAAAGTGATTGATCCAGCCACTGCTGTATTGGCGGTCAGCAATCCTGCAAGTGTCATTAGACAAGCAACAATGTCAGCACTGCGTGTTGTAATTGGAGAATACACATTAGATGAATTACTATCAAAGAGAGAAACTATTGCACATAGAATGGAGGATGTGCTAGATACCTTCTGTCGGCCACTTGGAATGGATATTTCTAGAATAGACATAACAGATGTGGTTATTCCAACCGATATGCAACGTGCAATGGCTCGAGAAGCAGAGGCACAAAGAGAGCGAAGAGCGAGACTTCGAAGAGCTGAAGGTGAGGTAGAGGCTGTCAAGAACTTAGCTCACGCAGCACATACTCTAGCACAGAACCCAGAATTACTAGAACTTCGAAGACTTCAGACCGTTGGAGAGTTGGGAATGGAACAACATACTCTAATCTCACTCGTTCTTCCTTATGATTACGGCCATCTAGGTGGGGGGAGATCACGTAGCAAAACAGATTTCAGTGACGATGAAAACACTGAATTCCTGGATTCTATTAAGATAGAAGATATTGAAATGATTGAGGCTAATGTTATTGAAAACTCAGCAGCACCTGAACCACCAGTACCTGAACCACCAGCACCTGCACAGTTAGATGTACCACCAGCACCAGATTTTGGTGATGATTGAAATTAAGATTTTGCATAAATCTTGATTATTGCCCCATCTTCTAATTCGTGCTCGGCACCAACGATTCTTCCAGTTCTTGCGTCTGATGCCCGAATAAATCCATCACCTAAATCTGTATGAACTGCGTAAGCTAGTCCCTTAGCAGTAGTTCCATTAGGAACTAAAAGTGCATCTGGAAGTACTCTTCCATCCCCATCAGTCCAATGTGTTTCATCCTGAACAGGGAATGCTACAATCCTCTCAAGTCTTTGATACACCACTTGTGTAAGTAGGTCATTGAGACCGGTCCCCCCTAATCTTTGAAGTCTATCTGATAATTCGGAAAGCCCTTTTTTCTGGGCATCATTCAAACTTGCATCAGGATCTACTTCAAACTGGTTTTCCCCTGGAGTATAGATGATTGCTCCGGCCTTGGATGCCCTCCTAAGAGCTAATTCTGATTCTGCACTACAGGGCACAAATAGACCACCGATTGATTCAACGTCATTTTTCAATGAAGAAAATATTTCTTCATCTGCAATATCCGCCTTATTTGCTGCGATATATAGGGGGAATATTTGGCGACGAATTGTGTCTGATAATAAACGACGTTCCTTTGACCCCCAGATGTTGATTGTAGGCAATTCACTATTATCTCGACGAAAAGAATCTATTGAAAAGAGTACATCGTTATGAGATGCTCCAATTCCAGTCAATTGGTCGTGTATAAAATTAACAAGTCCTAATTCACCTTCTGTCTGAATTCTACGTATTGCCTTATCCCAGCCATTGGAAATAATACCATCAATCCAAGCAGCTAATTCTTCTACCAAGAATTTGTATTCTTCCTCTGGACTTGATCCTCCTGAACCAATTGGATTGCCTTCAATATCTGTGCCACCTGATGCATCAACCACCTGAATTAATGCATCGCAACTTGCTAAATCTGAAAGAAATTGATTACCTCGACCCCTTCCTTCATGAGCGCCGGGGACAAGACCTGCGACATCCACAAGTGTGACAGGTACTAGTCTTGAAAAATCATTACAAGCACCAGTCCTCGGTTCGCAAATACTACCATCGCGTGATTGATCAGAATCTATTTCTCGGCCACTACTTTCAATTTTTCCACGTAATTCCTTACATGCACATGGAGAATTTGTGGCAATGTATGTAACTCCAACATTTGCATCTATTGTAGTAAAAGGATAGTTTGCGATTTCCACTGCTGTTTCAGTTAATGCAGCAAATGTTGTTGATTTACCCACATTTGGCTTTCCAACCAGACCTATACGCATTGTTTTCCTTCCTAATACAATGAAATTACATCTACTGAGATTGTAGTCGTTCAATAAGTTCTGCCTTCGTACCGCCATCTGACACGCCAACAGACCTAGCTAAATCTACCAATTCTGCCTTTAGTAGTCCCGATAGGTTTGCTGGAATTTCTATTTCAGAATCTTCTTCTTCGGAGTTCTCATCTAAAACAGCGTCAGTAATATTTGCAAGTGCAATTCGGCCAATATTTTCTGAATTTCCTTCCATCGTAATAACCGTATCATTTCCAGCACCGGCAGCAATCAAACTACGAATTGATGTGGAGCCTGTCACAGTGATTGATGCTGGTGATGCTTTTGACACTGGGCCGATGTCAGACAAAAGTGCTCCTCTAAAAGAACCTTGTAGCATATTCTGAGCGGTTATTATTCCTGACAAAACAATACCGTAGAACATTATTGCTGCAAACACTTCAACTCCTGCAGCGTCAGTTGCTACAACTCCAGCATCTTCTAGAGCAGTTACAACCTCTACAGAAGATAATGAATGATTTACGTAATCAGCAATGAATTGAGATGATGCGTACCCCATTATTCCGATTGTGGAAAACCAAAATGCAATCTTAGTTTTAGTCGAACTGAACAATGTGCGCCCGGATACGTGAGGGAATAAGATATGTGCTCCACCAAGACAAATCATTCCAAAGACCCCCCATATAGCTAGGGTGTCAAGAGTCCCGGCAATATGTGCAAGTTCGTTATCGCCACCAAAGCCAGAGATAGATGTAAATAGACTTCCAAATGTAATTGGAATCAGTAAAATTAGTCCTAGCATTGAGAATTTTACCCCGTGAGATTCCATTTCCCTACCACTTGCAGTCATCATAATATTGACTAAAGTTGCAATTATTGGAAGAAGAGAAAGCGATGATAAAATTGCCACCACTGATCTCATTAAATCACTCATTTCTGGAACGGCAACTCCTGCACCAAGTGGTGAGAAAGTTAGGAAAGTGCCGAAGAGAGCGATTGCTGCAAGAGAGCGACTCCACAGAGGGACACCCAGAGTTGAAGGTACGGTATAATGAACAATAGCAAGTGTTTGTGAGAATAACCATCCACCAAATAGAACCTTTACCAATAGCCAAGATAACGTGTGGTTCTCACCACTGAGAAGTATCATTGCAACGGGGCCAAGCCAGATGAATGCGGCGAACCCCATTACGATAAACCATTGTGATACCATGACTGGTGAAGTAGATTGAGACATGGTCAATAGGTGATTAGTGAATAGTGGTAAAGCTAGTAGTGTAAGGAAAATGTAGTATATCGGTGGTAATTCAAACCAATTGCTATCACCAATTAAATCAGTGTGTGCAAGAATCAAACCAACTGCGACCACGGCACTCCAAGCAAATGCAAGCAAGGCAGTAGTTGCTTCGTTCGCCATTCGGCCATTGGAGAGACGTGCTTGTACAACAAAACCTGAGGCGATTAGCATCATTGAAAGGGCACCAAAAGCAGTAACAACATGAATCGCTGCAGATGCTTGAGCAGCACTAGGAGAATATCCAATAGCCCCTAATGAACTCAATGCTGATGGTTCATAAACAGTCCAAAGATTGAGGAATGTAAGTGTTGCTGCAATAATAAACCAAAATATCCCATGGGCAAACCAAGTCTTTGCTCCACTGCCTGCACGATCTTCCATTAGATCTGCAGCCGGCCCAAGCCCCTTACCCAACATGAATACTGACATATCTCTTGCAAACGAGCCAAATGGTCCAAGACCACGCCCTGCCAAAAAGCGGACGAAAAGCAACCAAGCAACGTATGTGATGAATATAGTTCTAACTTCCATTTAATCACCTCACTCCGCAATACTCTCTCCAATTACTAATGCCACTAATGAACCCAATCCTAAGAGAACTCCAGCTATGAAGAACCATACTAAACTGTTACCAAGTTCGCTGAATAAAGGCAAAACATCACCAAGTCCAGGGAAGGGATGACCAGGGAATAATACACCATAAAGAATCATGAAAGCAAGCGCCCCCACAATACCCATCGTCCATACAGCAGTTGAGGATGCTGGTTCACTATTTCCTTGTGTCATTTCTGGTAGTTCTGTCACATTATCACCATAGATTGCCTAAAGGCAATCTCCCCGAGGTGAAAGTTGTCCTTAAGCATTAGCCGACAGAATAATGCAAATTATGGAGACATTAGAGACTCTTCAAAACTCATTCTTCTGTTCAATCCAATTCCAAGTGGTACTGGAATTGCACTATCTAATTTAATCTCAGAAGACCAAATTTTTTGGCATTCACAAGATATGTCATCAAATTCCCTAATATCTGAAGATACGGAATATCTCTCAATTGCTGCTGACACCTCTTTATCACACTTACCACAATTATGAGCCCCCCTAGATTTGCCTGCTGCGGTAGGATGTACAATTAATCGATTCTCAACAGGATGTACTTGGCGGATCATTTCAACCAACGACCAAAGCCAAGGTGGGCGATATTCTCGATTGCGAAATAATCTGTCAACTATGGTATTGCGCTGGATATTCATTGGATTTACACTAATTTCATCAGAATGAGGGGCCACTTGTTTAATCCAGTTTATACAATGGTGGAGAGCATCTCCTTCTGACATAAATGGAGGTTTGAACAAAAGATAGGTCTTCACTTCCAATTCATTTGTCCTTAGTGTTTCTACTGCTCGATGCCATTGTTTTGTAGAAAACCCCTTGTTACAATGAAATTTTAGAACTTCATCATCATATGCCTCGAGACCAATTGCTACTACGCAACCAGGGTGTCTTTCAGCAACCCAAGCCATCTTTTCAGGAGTACACATCTCAGCTCTAGCCTCGACTATCAAACGAAAGCCTCGCTCATGTGTTTCACGAAGTATAGCTTCTTGCCACTCAGGAGGATTTTCACGGTCTTCAAAGAATGTTCCTGATGTGTATATTTTTATGACCTCAGAACCTTCAAAGTCATTGGTTTGACGCTTTGCTTCATCCCATTGTGCCATCAAATCATCAAAACTAACATCATCCCTGACGTCATTGAAATATCCACAAAAAGTACACCCTGATTTCCACCACCAAACGCAACCCTTAGTACGGAAAATTACGGTGGTTGCTTGACAATAGGAACCGTCAGGAAGGCGTTCTGGAGTATTATAGACTACTGCGGGTTCCTTGGCATCCCAAGATTCTCTCTTTCGAATTGAACCGGGAGTATTCTCTGGGGCTTTTACCAAATGATGGATTTTTAGGGGCGGACTATCACTTTGAATGAGTCCAAGAGTGAGAGGATTACTACCTTCTGCCATATGCACCAATACAAGCGGTAAGCAATCTACAAATGAACCCTCGGATTTTATTTTTAATGCATTAACAACATTTTGTTCAATCAACATCCACTAAATCACCATATTATTGTATGATTATTTCTAGGTGTTCGGTTATAGGCTGAAAGGCCCTCGCGTAACACATGCAAGCACTCACTACGAAATTACCATCACCTTACGTTGAGGGTCTATCTGAAGATGAGAAGAACTCTTGGAAAGGATGGTATTTCTTTGACTGGGCTAATCAGGCATACGCACTCACCGTGATGACGGTCATTGCACCGGCAGTGATGGCCAACTTGTACAACAAGGCGACTGGGACACAAACCGGTGACTCATTCTATGCATTTGTACTCACATTTTCGATGGTTTTCGTCGTCTTGACTGCGCCCGCGCTGGGTGTGATTGCAGACCGGATGCCCATCAAGAAAAAGTTGCTGAAATGGTACACCGTCGCTGGTATCGCATTTACAGCACTCATGGGGGCTGCGCCTTACTTTGGTTCAGATGGATACATCGTTCTAGCTGTGATGTTCACTATCGGTACTATTGGATTCACTGGTGGTAATGTCATCTATTACTCATTCATGCCTTATTTGGGGAAGAGAGAAGATCAGGATAAGGTGTCAACATGGGGTTACATCTATGGATTCATGGGTGGATCAATGCTGCTAATTTTCCATCTAATCATTCTCATGGGGCCATTCGATTGGGATATGGATTTCAAACTGGCTGTTGTCTTTGTAACCTCTGCACTCTGGTGGTGGGGCTTTGGGGCCCTGATGTTCAAGTGGACACCGGAGCCAGAAATTGCATCTACAATGGAATGGGAAGGTTTGGGGAAGAACCACTTATTGCGATTTGTAGGAGCCGCGAAGATTGCTTATGGACAAGTAATGCAAACAGCTATTGAAATCAGGAAATTCAAGGTCCTTGCATTCTTCTTAGTTGCCTATCTACTGTTCTATGATGGTGTGAATACCATCGCGAGCATGGCGAGTGCCTTCGGAGAATCCGTATTGCGCCTCAACCCAAGCATGAATGTCATGTTGTTGTTGACAGTAAACATCGTTGCAATACCGATGACATTCGTCTTCGGCAAATTGGCTGAGAAGAAGGGTACCAAATTTGCACTCATGTTAGCACTACTAATCTATTGCGCTGTATCTGTTACAGCTGCCGGATTTGCACCATTGGAACTGGAAGGGGAAGAGGATGCAGAACGCTATGATTTCCAATTCGAATGGAATGACGAAACGGGCATCTATGAAATGAAAACTCTGTATAATCGAGGCTACGAGGGTTGGATTGCTGAGGATTCAGAAGGTGATGCTGCCTTCCGGAATGCTTTCCAAGACCACTTCCCTGAACCCGATTATTCTGTTAAATCGGCTGGAGACAGTACTTTGGGGACGGGGTTGATGGTCTGTTTGTTCATCTTGGTGATGTTGGCTGTACTTGGGAAAGGTCTCATGTGGTTGAATGAAAGAAACATGGGGTGGATGGGTGTGTTTGCTGCATTCCTTCTCGTTGGATGTGGAATCTTTGGGGCATCATTCCTTGCCGGTCAAGCCACAATTGAGGAAAAGAAAGTCAAGACAATCACAGAGGAGGAGGCAATTGCACTTGTAGCCGCTTTTGAGGAGACCGATGAACACAGATTCTCTATCATCATCGTTGGTGGTTCAAATAATTCAACTATTGCGGGCTCTTCGGAAGTTGGAGAATCCCACCCAACTATTGTGGATCAAGGAGGGCCTGTGGATTGGTGGGCTTCAACCATGCGCAGTATGGTATGGGCACCACTCGGCATCAGTGTCTCGTTGCAATGGATTGTCCTCGGATTGTTTGTTGGATGTGCCATGGGTTCAGCAGGCGCTCAAGCCCGGGCCATGTTCTCTCAATTGACTCCCAAGACCCGAACCTCCGAATTCTTTGGGTTCTTCGGGTTCCTCGGAAAATCGGCTGCGATGGTTGGTACGTTCCTCTACGGTATTGCCAGCACGACATTCGACAGTCGAGTGGCATTGTTGTCCGTCACAATTGTCATTCTAGCAGGCACCTATCTGACCAGTAAGGTCGACATTGAAGAAGGCATACGCGTAGCTCAAGAAGAGGATGCTCGTAACAGTGGAGAATTAGTTACTGAAGAGTGATTGAATGAAGAAACCATTGGCAGGATTTCGCTGGATTCAGGGCATACTTTCGATTCTTGTTACGCCCCTTGGGTTCATCCTGTGGGGCCTCGCTGCAGCCCCAGCAATTTACCTATATTGGATAGTAGGTGATGCAACTGCAACATTAGAAATTTGGCAGCGTGCAATTGCACTGGGAGCAACACTTGGAATTGGTATGATGCTATGGTGTTTCACTGATTTGCTGATAATTGGGATACTCGGCCGAATGATTCGCCCTCGACTTGAAGAAGTTAGGGCCCCAACTGAAAGTTGGTTGACAATACATTGGGCCTTTCTCTCATTATTTCACCGACTGGCTTTACCTGCGTTGAAATGGATGGTCCCGTCATTTGTTGGAAATACATATTATCGAATGATGGGGTGTAAAATTGGTAAAGGTTCCCAACTCAATTCACCATTAATCAATGACTGTTTCATGGTTGAAATTGGATCTGATGCTGTGATTGGTGGTAATGCCGTAATCAACGGGCACCTATTTGAAAAGGATGGAATTCACCTTGCAAAGATTCGAATTGGTTCTAATGTTGTTATTGGCACTGCTGCACAAATTAATCCTGGTTGTGTTATTGGAGATGGCGCGGTAATCGCAAGTAGATCTGTCCTGCCAAAATTTACCGAAGTACCATCTAAAGAAATATGGGGCGGAATCCCGGCAAAATGTATTAGGCTAGCTGATGGAACAAAACCCAATTAATTTTCAAGTGCTGAATTAAAGAATGAGACTATGCGTTGTTCATACTCTTGAGGAAATAGTAGTTTAGCCTCAACGTGACCCGTATCTTCCAAAAACCATGATGTAGCATTGACATTCAACTCTTCTGCAAGTTCAACCATATCCTCTGAATGATGTACATCAACTCTATCATCGGATCTACCATGAATGATGTAAATAGGCCTCTGCCCCGCCTCCTCAAAGGCACTGGTTGGTGAAGGTTCTAACAGCGCTTCACCTCCAAACAACCAAGCTGAAAGTAGAGCACCATTAGACAACCAAGTAGGGTAATTTTCCCTAGCCAATTCTTCCTCAACTATGAGTTCTAAATTCAAATATCCCGAGTCAAGAACAACTGCTTGAATTCTAGAATCTTGACCAAAGGCAATCGCTGCTGTACCCGCACCCATTGAATTACCAAGCATTCCAATCTTGTTCTCGGGGATAGATTTGTTTTCAATCAGCCAATCAACAAGAGACATTACGTCTATGTATTCCTTAGTGCCAATACTAACGCGATTATCTTCAATAGTACTCATCCCATGATCTCGTAAATCAATCATTACAGTGTTGAAGCCATTACGATGTAACATTCCCGCAGTCATCAATACCTGATAGGTCGCTTTGGAAGAACGTAATCCGTGCTGAATAATTACCGTAGGTGCGGGTTGGGGGACATTTTCTTCAGCTGAGACCCACCAACCTGAAAGTTCAATTCCTTCGGTTCTACTTTGAATTGTTATTTCTGAATAGTTTTCCATGAAATAAGGTGAGGTGTCCATTTCTTCGTGAACATCCCATGTAACATTGAAATTAGCGGGACTGTGTCCTGTTTGATCCCCATATCCTGGATTAGCAGTTGCAAGAGTAATGTAAATCTGCCATCCAATAGTTAGATAGGCAACTATTGGAAGAATGAGTAGAATCAATCCGACTACTATCAACACTTTACGGGTTCTAGTAAGTACGAAAGATGTGTCTCCATCTCTAGATATATCAGAAGTCTGAATTGCTGCAACTGCAGCGCTTAGTTCATCATCACTATCCTGATTATCATTATCTGATGATTCAGATTCTTGGCTCAAAGTATGACCACCTAGTGGTTCATTCCTCTTCAGTGACTTCAACTGCGGCCTCAACTTCTGCTGCTGCCTCGGCCGCCTCTGCATCCTCGGCTGCTTCTTCTGAACGTGCATCCATTGCTTCCTGTAATTTCTCATTAATTGCACGTTGCATGTGTTGGCTCTTGCGCTCTGCATCTACAGCTGCTTCAATCATTTCGTATCTGCGCTTGATTGCTGCATTGAGGTCTTCAAAGACTCTCATATGATCAACATACCAATCATCTCTGGCTTTCAATTCTGCAACAGCCAATCGCAAATCGTTATCTAACTCCTCTGCTATCTCAAAAACTCTAGTTAGTCGTTCCTTTTCACGAGTGAATTTCTCTTCCATTTTCTCAAGCTCTGGCTCAAGATGATCTACTTGTTTCCCACGTTTTGCACCTGATAATTCAAGGTCTCGTATGCGATGGTCCTTCTCTCCAAGTAATTGTTCAAGACCTTCGCGCTCAATCTCTTTGTCAATTACCTCTTTTTCAAGCACTTCAATCTCTGCTTTTAGTTGAACAATTTCCTTCTCTGCTTGTTCAAAAGCGCTGTACACCTTAGTTACACGCTCTATTTGTTGGGAGAGTTCTTCCTCCAACTGACGAACACGGAGTTCAGGCGTTACTGTACCTTCGTCGTCCCCTGACATATTGACCACTTGACAAGCCCACTCGCTTGTCATTGATATAGCCGCCGCCCCATAGGGGCGGCTTGGATAGTGGATTTTAAATCAATTAAATTACTGAAATTGTCAATTATCAGCCATTGATGCAAGAACTGCAGCTACACATTGTGTGACTGATTTAACTGTGGGAATATGTAGTTTCTCATCAGGTCCATGTGCATTATTTCCTGGACCTGCACAACCAGTAACAAGGAACCGGGCATCTGGATAAGATTCCTGCATCATCGCAAGGAATGGAATAGTGCCACCTTCGTAAAACGGCATTGAGCTTTTACCGAAGGAATGTGTGCTAGCAATATCAATTGCTTGAGCAATTACACTAGGGATTGGTGGGGCAGAAAATCCGTTAGCAGCAGCATCTAGATCAAACACTACATTAGCACCGAAAGGAGGATTGTCCTCGAACAATTGTTTCAATTTTTCAGATGCTGGCTCTGATTCTACTCCCGGAGGTATTCTGACACTAACTTTCAGAGACGTATGAGTCCGTAATACATTACCTGCATTAGCAAGAGATGGAAGACCATCTGCTCCAGTAATTGAAAGAGTCGGTTTCCAATTCTGTGCTAACAATGCTTCTACAAGATCTGAATGTTGAGGTTGAACGCCCTCTAAGAATGGAAAATCAGTTACTATTGCATCACCCAAGACATCAACTATTTCGCCAGCATCGGAATACAACTGTTTTGATAAATCAGTATGAAGCCAATCTGGAATTATTTCACCTGTTTCTTCATCTTCAAGGCGTGAAAGTAAATTCCTAGCAATCCTAAATGAAGACGGAATAACACCACTAGCCATTCCTGAATGAACGCCTTCAGATGTTACTGCTACGGTAAGGGTGCCACCCACCAACCCCCTCAAACTCTCTGTAATCCAAAGCCGTTCATAATCGCCAAGTCC
>CAYNXD010000031.1:0-6729 GCA_964401115.1 uncultured Candidatus Poseidoniales archaeon
TGAAGACGGGGATGATGATAACGATGGTATTAGTGACGTCAACGATTTTTGTGCTCAAGGTGATATTGGTTGGACATCTGGAAAAGTAACTGATCATGATAATGATGGCTGCCAAGATTTGTTAGAAGATTTAGATGATGATGGGGACTCAGCTTTAGATATTGTAGATCTTTGCCCTCAGGGTGTATTAAATTGGATTCGATACATTTCTGCTGATTATGATGACGACGGTTGTAGGGATAGCGATGAAGATGCGGATGATGATAATGACAATGTCACAGATCATTCAGACTTGTGTCATCTTGGTGAAAAAAATTGGACATCATCTTCATTGACGGATAACGATGGGGATGGTTGTAGGGATTTAACTGAAGACGGGGATGATGATAACGATGGTATTAGTGACGTCAACGATTTTTGTGCTCAAGGTGATATTGGTTGGACATCTGGAAAAGTAACTGATCATGACAGTGATGGCTGTAACGATTCCACAGAAGATGATGATGATGATGGTGATGGAATATTAGACAGCCAAGACTCATGTCCCAAAGGTATGCTTGGTTGGGTATCTAATGGTGGTAGCGATTACGACGGAGATGGTTGTTTAGATGCAACTGAGGACGGTGATGATGATGGTGATGGAATAATTGATTATTCTGATCCATGCCCATATGGGGAGGAAAATTGTCTTTCATCAAGTTCTGGTGGAAATGTAACAATAATTAACCAATATCCAGATAATTCGTCATCAAATAATACAGAACCGAGCCAAATTATTCAAAATACTACTTACGTAAATAACACATATATATTTGTCAATAATACTTATGAAAATGAAACATTCCAAAATCAAACATTCCAAAATAATACTAATCTAAATCAAACAATTAATGAAGGTGACATTTCGAATGAAACCGTTGATGACCCCACCATACAACCAGAAACAGATACAGAATCTCTAATTTGTATGTCATGGGTTCCACTTGTTGTAGTAATTTTGATGGTACTATTGCTATTTATTCAAGCATTGCAGTTGGTAAAGAAACCACCAATACCAGCAGGTCCCCCTGAAAGTATGTTGGCAGAACAGAAGATGTTTGATGATTTAGATCATACATCAGAGGTGATACAATCTAGTGAAGACTTTTCTTTACCAGAACCAGAGCCCGAACCGCCAGTAAAAACAGATATCGATGAATTAGAAACAGAATCCACATCTCCACCCAATGTTGTTGATAACGTAACAATTTCAGATGGCTTTGAGTGGGTAGAATGGCCAGAAGGAAGCGGACAGAATCATTTCCGGCCCGAAGGGACGCAAGATGATTGGCAATCATGGCCTATTCAATAATCATATTTTTAATTAAAAATACAGATTAATTGGTTTATGGCGCCCCGACCGGAATTTGAATCCGGGTCGAAGCCTCGACAGGGCTTCATGATAGGCCACTACACTATCGGGGCAACCGGTAATTGCGGTCCAAAGCCAACCTGTATTTAACGAGAACCCACCTCGAGGGAATGAGTGACATGGCGCGAGAAGAAGAATCCCCCGATGCCGCGGACGGAAAAAAGGGCAAGAAAGGCCCCCCGACAGGACCGCCAAGCAGGGCTCCAAAAGGGCCACCTAGCGGCACTCCAATGGGTATGCCAATGGGCATGTTTCCTGGGATGTCACCATCACCTAGTTCATCACCACCTCAAAGATCATCAGCCCCACCTCAATTAATTGAAGAAGAATCTACAGAAGATGTAGAGAATATCGAAGAATCTACAGAAGATGTAGAGAAAGATGAAGTTGAAGAGGAATCAGAAATACCACCAAAATCTGATGTTGGAGATATGATTGGAAAAGCGATTGCTCAGACACCCATGTCAGAAATCGACGCTCTTCGACATGAAAACCAATCACTTCGTAGTGCAGTTACAGGTGCCACTGGCATCATTGAAGATTTAGACAATCCTCCAATGCCACCAATTGTTGGTGAAGATTTTGTAGTACCTTCTCATGTAGTTGGAGATTTTGTTAGAATAGGTAGGCAACTTCAGAGAGAAGGACTAACTCATGCGACATCTGGAAGCATATCCACTTTATCACTAGACGAGCCAAATTTAGTACATATTACTCGCGCAGGTTCTTCATTAGGTCAGCTTGATGAAAGGCACATTGTTTCAGGTAGATTGGGTGAAAATGCACCATTTGGCGCGGATAAATCTTGGCGCATTCACACAATTCTTCTTGCAGTAACTTCTCTTGAGCACAATGGCAGAGCAGCGTGTGCGCATCTTCCTGCACCATATTCTACAACCATGTCACTTGAGCAAGATTTGTTTGTTTTACGACCAAAAGACAGCCCCGGTAAAGAAAGATTCGAATCAGTAGTAATTGTTGACTCTGATGATGTTACTGAGGACGATTTCTTGCGCCAATTATCTGAAGGATTACAACAATCAAATTGCAAGGCTATTGTTGTTAGAGGTGGTGGAATATATGCGGTCGGCGCAGATTTTAATGAAGCCTGGGATAATGCCGCTGCAATAGAACATAGTATGAAAATTGCTTACTTGACACGCATCGCAGATATCGATAGTTAATCGGTAATGTTCATTGAACGAAGCCATCACACAACATGTTGAGAGACATGACCACCCCACTAGTTATCGATGTAGTTGACAATGGTGGCCAGTGGACTCATCGTGAATGGAGAATGTTACGCTATCTTGGTGTAGATACACAAATAATATCCAATAACACACCAGTTTCTGAACTTCGAGAGCTGGACGGACTTCTTCTTTCAGGGGGTGCGGCCCGGGTTGGTTTATCAGGAAAACTTGGGAACTGTGCAGAATTTTTATCGTTAAATTTACCAATTCTTGGAATTTGTGCCGGTCACCAATTTATGGCTCGTCATTATGGTGGTGATTGTGGTGAATCTCAATCCCCAGAATTTGGTGCAATGGAGATATCTCTAGTTGATGGTGGTGGAGGGATATTTGATGGGACCCCTCAAACTCAAGTTGTGTGGGAAAGCCATAATGACGAAGTTACAATAGTGCCTGATAATTTTCGTATTACTGCGAGCAGTCCATCTTGTCGAGTTCAAGCAATGGAAAATGATTCAGGGGATCGTTTTGGCTTACAATTTCACCCGGAAGTAAACGATTCGGAATATGGTGCTAAAATAATGGAAAATTTTGTAATTATTTGTAAAAAAGCGAGTTAATGATAAATCCGCCCAAAGGGCGAGGTTGAAAAAGGTCGGGCAGGTCGGGCGGTCACATGGAACGAGTTTACACATTCCTCGATGATCGAATGTTCACCTACAGGTGTATCAATATAAATTGCAAAGAAAACCACCGTGCTAAGGGTTGGACTCAGTGGATTAACTGTGAGGCTTGCGGGGCAAATGCTCTCCCAACCGAAGTCCTCTACCGATGCCTTAAGTGTGGCGCAATGGAAGCTTTCAGCCAAGAAAAAACAGGTGTTTCTTGCAGAAGTTGCGGATTCAGAATTTTCATCAAACCCCGCCGTTCTGGAACAGATCCAGAAAATGTAGGTGGCGAAGGCGCCTATAAGATGATAAAAGCAGATTGAAAAAAGTCATCAATCACCACATACTCTCAGCACATGATGGTGGAGCGTAGATTGGTATCGAGCGGAACTCCTTTTGAGGAAGTTGCAGGTTATTCCCGAGCAATTAGAGTTGGAGGCGTTGTCCATGTTGCTGGCACAACAGCCACAGATTCAGATGGTAATGTGTTAGCAAAAGGTGATGCAGTGGAGCAATGTCGGATTATTTTTGGTAGAATCGAAAAAGCATTGAATGAAGCCAACACATCACTTTCTGATGTGGTGAGGACTAGAATTTTCGCAACTAGGGCAAAAGATTGCGACTCTATAATGAAGGTTCATGGCGAATTTTTCAAAGATATTCGCCCTGCAGCAACCCTTGTTGTAGTCCATGAATTGGTCAATCCTGAAATGTTACTAGAAGTAGAAGTAGAAGCTATTATTGAATAGTCAATCATTTTTGTTAGCGTTGACTTCAAAGACCGTGAGCCCGACACTGGTAACGTCCCATGCCAAGTTGGTTAGAGAAACACTCCCCGCGTCGTTTTGATCAACTTGCTTTCCCAGAAAAAATTCGTCGTACATTAACCACTGTGAGTTTATCTGGAAGTTTGCCCCATTTGTTAATCACTGGCCCCCCTGGTGTTGGTAAAACAGCAGCTTGGCGACTTGTAGCGAGGCAAGTCCTAGGCCCTGGCTGGAAATCCACATCCCATATTATCCAAGCTAGAGATTTATCCGGCTCATCGGGTGCAATGAAGACTTTCGAGGATTTTTTACGCCCTGCAGGTAGATTATCTAAAGACACAATTTCGGGACGGACGAGCCTCGAAGCATTTGATAGAGAAATGTGGGATGTTTCTGATGACAAAGATCAACCCCCTGCCGGTGTAGAATTAGTTTCTCCAGACAAAGGAATAATACCAATTAGTCGTTTAATAATCATTGAAGATGCAGATCATTTAGGTTCTAAAAGACAAGCATATCTTAGAAGAATGATGGAATCAGAATCCACAACATCTAGATTTATTTTCACTGCAAGAGCCCCTAGTAGAATTATGGATGCACTTCGTAGTAGAAGTAAGCACGTAAGAATACCATCAATTGAACCCGACAGAGTCGAGAGTATTCTGAATCACATTTCAGCGAAAGAGGGTATGGAATTAGCTGACGGATTGCTCGGTGACATAATTCATGTTAGTGGGGGGAATCTTAGGAAAGCACTTTTCATCTTTGAATTATTATCAAAAACAGGTCAAGTAGGCGATCGTTCATCAGTCCACAAGTTAGTCGCAGCCTCCACATTACAAGGTGGTAAGTTGATGATGGAAATGGCATTACGGGGCCGTATAATTGAATGGCGTTGGGAAACGGTATATGGCCGCAAAAAAAAGGTCCTATCAGGGGCGTTAGCAGAGCTTGATAGATTAATGAAAGATTTCGCATTAGATTCACACGACATAATTTCTCAATTACATCAAGTATTAACTTCAGGCAGACTAATGCTCCCCCCTAATTTACAAGATGAATTATTGAATAGACTTGCAGAATGTGATGTAAGATTAAATCGTAGTTCATATCCAAGAATACAATTTGAAAAATTCCTTCATGAAGTATCTGAAGCAGGTATTAGACATGGTATGGTAATTGCTTGATAGCCAAAACGGTCATCTAAGACTTGCCTGTCGAATGGCCGGGCGCGTGGCCCAGCTGGATAAGGCGGCGGCCTCCTAAGCCGCAGATCGCGGGTTCAAATCCTGCCGCGTCCGTTTTCCTTTCATTTTTCAATACTCATTTTGCGTCGAGTTTATGATGCGAATACGTGTGGCCGTTACTAATGGATGCATGGGACGTTGTAGTTGTAGGGGGTACTGTAGCGGGATTACGTGCAGCAATTTCAGCCCATGACTCAGGCGCATCGGTATTAGTCATCGAAGAAGGCGCATTAGGTTCAGCGGGATCCTCAATATCTGTGGAAGGACTTGCCGCATCAGTTAATGAATCTAATAACAACTCACATGCAAACGACACTATTGCAACAGGTGCTGGGATTTGTGATGAATCCACTGTTAGAAATAGAACAGGCTCATCATTTGATCACCTTGCTGAAATGGAAAGATGGGGTTTGATACTCCGTCGCACATCTAATGGTACTCCATATTTGATTTCAGGACCAGGTCATAATATTGCAAGAGTAGCAACTACTGGTGATACTACAGGTAGAGAAATATATTCTATTCTTCAAGAACAATGTATGAAACGTTCAATTCTTCGCCGTTCTGATACACAAGCAATCAATCTAGTTGTTGATGGTAATTCAGTTGTTGGATTAATCACAATTGATGTACAAAGAGGTGATTTAGTATCAATCCAAGCTAAATCAGTAATTCTTGCTACAGATGGTTTCGAATCTGCATGGAATGGTGGAAGTGGCGGAACTGGTTTGTGGTTAGCTCAAGATGCGGGAATAGAGCTATCTAACATGGAATTTGTTGCATGGAATCCTTTGTCAATGTCGGTGCACGGTTTGCAATTTCCTTTCGCTCTTCTTAATGACGGGGCGACAGTCCGCGCAGCATCAGGTGAAAATGTAGAATTCCCTGATGATGGTGGATTGTTTTCAGCATCCCAATCTTTAGTTTCAACCGAACAACAATGTGTTCTCGATGCTCGTGTTCTTAACCGCGGTACTCCAACATGGTATAGTGATACTTCAGAAAGAGTCTCATCAATGCTCGGTGGTCAATTAACAGAAACAGTGGTACCCATATCTCCACGCGTTTCAACAACATTAGGCGGAATTCCTTGCGATACTACTGGGCGAGTTCCTGATATTATTGGATTGTATGCCGCTGGCGATTGCGCATGTAGTGGCTTTCATGGGGCAGACATAGCTGTAGGGAACCGTCTTCTAGAATCGCTAGACGGTGGAAAGAATTCCGGCATTAGCGCCGCAGCGCATGCGGGTGGGGCTAATTTCAATGGCCTAGATGTAATGGAATCATCATTATCATCAGCAGCATCAAAATTTACTAAAATTGTGGGTGGTGATGATTCAGGTCAAACACGTGGCCAAATAACATCCAAATTAAATTCAATTATGAACGAATCAATGGGGACAAATCGAAGCACACCTACATTATTATCAGCAATGACTC
>CAYNXD010000032.1:0-14887 GCA_964401115.1 uncultured Candidatus Poseidoniales archaeon
TGACGATAACGACAATACCCCTGACTCTAACGACACATGCCCTCAAACTCTTCCTGGTTTCGATGTGAATGAATTTGGTTGTGCAGAGTACGAATGGGACGATGATCAAGATGGAGTTATGGATGATATTGATCAATGCGACGGGACCCCTAATGGACTATTAGTAAATGAACAAGGATGTGCTGACTTAGATGATGATGGCGTTTTTGCAAATGTTGATCAGTGTCCAGATTCACCACCAAGATGGTCTGTAGATTCAATAGGTTGCGCAGTTATTCAATCTCCAATATCATGGCAAACCGGGGCATATTCATCAGAACGTTTTGGTAAGGCTGGGGATTTTTCATTTAGCACAAAATATGATGGTAATTGGAGACTCTCAACAGAATGGGATGGAGAAAGTACATACCTTTTCATTTTCCTACAAAGTTCTAGTTCATACATGAACACGATTTGGAATCAGAATGTTGGAACATTGATTAGTGGCTTACCTAATAACTGTCACATTTTCTTCGGTTCATATGATAGTGATTGGCAGTCAGATGTTGATACAATGGCTAATAGGGTTGATTCATATAAAAACACACAGAGTTCTGAAAATCAAATTTGGATTGATCAAAACGTGCACTTTGTCTATCAACAGGCGGGTTCTATAGGTGGTAGTATTGGGACTGTTATTTCTTCATGGAGCCAGTTTTATTATGGGATTGATAGATTTCAACAATGGAGGGAAATTGGCTCACTATATAATTGGGCCAAGGCTTGGACATCTGACCCGGATTACCGGTTCGATTACATAGCTAAGGAACCACAAATGTGGAACGCTGAATTTCCTGTTGAAATGAGAAGGCATGATCCAGCAATTACTGTAATTGATTTGTGGGTTTCACAAAGGCATACAGGCGGTTGGGGTGGTGGTCACAAATCTTTTGCAAATGCCACATTTCCCAATTCAACTACAATGCTATCTTACAACACATTGGAGGTATACATGCATCATGGATGTAGTGAGAGGAGGGATCGTTATCAGAAAAGTGACGGCACATGGGGTGGCTGCCATGAATGGGATTATGATCAAAGATTGAATATTTGTCAAGAAGTTGGAAACCACTCAACATGCGGAGATGAATTTGTCAGATATATTACTACATATGGTAGAGAGGGTAGGTGGCTGACTGATGTAAGTACATACTTATTCATGCTAAAGGATGGGGGTTTGCAAGAGTTTCGATACGGCGGCGCAAATGGGGGTTGGCTAAATATTTCGATTTATCTTTCAACTTGGGAAGATGATGGAATGAGGCCTACATCCGCTGAATATGCATTTAGCGGAGGTTCATTCAGGGGCGAGTATAACAATAATTCCTTATACAAAAGAATCCATAATTTATCGATTCCATCTGGGACTGATAAGATTGTAATTTCTTCAGTAGTTACTGGCCATGGATTTGGCAAGGATGATGCAAACTGTGCAGAATTCTGTAACCATGAGCATAGGTTTTCAATGAATGGCCAAGTTGTTCAGGAAGATTTCCCTATGGCTGGTAATGCGACAGTAAGCTCTGACAGAGAAGGTTGCGCAAAGGAGACAGATGCTGGCACAGTTGCGAATCAAAAAGGATCTTGGCCTTATGGTCGTGCTGGTTGGTGCGCAGGTCAAGATGTTAAGCCATGGATTTGGGATATTACAAATTGGGTTAATTGGTCAGGTGGTACTAACTCACTTCAATATCAAGGGCTTTATAATGGGGTAAATTATGTTCCACAGAATGAACAAAGTAGTGGGACTAATCAAGATATTAGAGTTACATCTTATATCGTTTATTATGAAAATATTAGCAGTACAAATGTCAGTTCTCATATGGTAAATTACAATGACGAAAAATCATTTGAAGAACCTATTAATTCAATATTCAAGTTAGATTTTGAGTTACTTATTAGGGATGAAGAACGCTTGGTAGTTGATGATTGATTTGATAATTATCTCATTTCATGTTACGTTCTATAGAATTCAATAATTAATCATTGGTGGGGATGCAAAAGATTTTGGATCCTTGACAATAATTTTGGTTTCCAAAATTTCATATTTGGAATTTCTTCTTCTTGCATTGAATCCGGCTCGAGTAATTGTGTTTTGCAATTCCTCCTCAGTACAAATTACTCTAGTTGAGCCTGCGGCAGAAACCACATTCTCTTCCATCATGGTTGAACCAATGTCATCTGCTCCTCCAAATAGACCTAGTTGAGCTACATCCATTCCCATGGTGACCCATGATGATTGTATATGTTGAATATTATCAAAAAATAACCTTGAAACAGCAACATGTCTAAGGTATTCTACTGGACCTACTGATTTATTTTTTAGTTCAGGATTTTTCTTACCAAATACATTGTTTTCCAATTGCACACTCCAAGCAATAAATGCTGTGAATCCAGGATATCCTTTGCTATTAGAATCATCTTGAAGTTGCCGAATTTTTGACATATGCTTTATCCTGTGCTCGTTTGTCTCGCCAAAACCGAAAACATTTGTTGCAGTGGTGATTAAACCTAGAGATTGTGCTTCACCCATTACTTTCAACCAATTTTCTGCAGAACCTTTCTTTGGTGAGATTCCCATTCTAACGTCATCAACTAGCATTTCTGCTCCACCGCCTGGTAGTCCATGCATTCCTGCTAACTGAAGTCTTTCTAGGACTTCTAGAGTTGAAAACCCACAAACATCTGCAATACCTTCAATTTCAATTGGAGAAAAGCAATCCAAATCTATTGTAGGGTGTTTATCTCTAAGGTACCTAAGTAATTCTTCATACCATTCAATGGGTAGTTCCGGATCTACACCCCCCTGCATTAAAATTCTAGAGCCATCAATTTTCTCAAGTTCAGTAACTCGAGCACTGATTTGTTCCTTTGATTGCAGATATACTTCTTCTGTCCCAGGTGGCCTGTAAAATGAGCAGAATTGACAATTGATAGTGCAAGCATTTCCGTAATTGATGTTCCTATCTATCAAGTATGTTACTTGGTCTGGTGGATTCATTCTCCTCCTTCTTTCAAAAGCAACCTGACGTAGTGCATTAAAGTCAGCCTCATTGTAGAGAAGCACAGCATCCTCTTCAGTTAATCTAGGTGGGTTGCTAGAACTTTGCTGCTCTAATATTAATTCCCAATGAGTCATATCAATACCCCTATTTTAAACGATTATTTATTGAAATACCAATAATTTTCTCTAACTCATCAATTTTCTTCGGGCAATCTGAAGTAAGTACTTCATATCCTTTTTCAGTAATTAGCACATCGTCTTCAATTCTAATTCCTATTCCAGCCCATTTTTCATCGATATCTAGATCAGGCCTCCAAGCTCCAAAATATAGTCCGGGTTCTATTGTTAGTACCATACCTGCCTCAAGAGTTCTGGGGGAGCTATCTATTTTTGTTTTTCCAACATCGTGTACATCTAATCCTATCCAATGGCTGGTTCTATGCATGAAATAATTTCCAAGTTGATTTTCACCTAATGCATCTTCAATTGTTGGTCCTTCTAAAATTCCTAATTCCATTAGTCCCCTAGCTAAAACTTGTCTGGCTGCTTGATTTGGTGCTTCAAAAGATAAGCCCACTTTACACGCCTCAATGGCGGCGATTTGTGATTCTAATACTAATTCGTAGAGTTGTCTTTGGGGTTCAGTAAATTTTCCATTAATTGGCCAAGTTCTAGTAATATCACTAGCATAACCATGGACTTCACAACCTGCATCAATTAGAACGAGATCCCCATCATCAATCCTATCATTATTCTCAGTGTAATGAAGTACGGTCGCATTATCTCCTCCGCCAACAATGCTAGGATATGACCACTCGCTACCATTATGCATAAATGAGCCCTCAATAATAGCCTGAATTTGATTTTCAGACATTTGTGGTTTTGCATTGATCATTGCCACGATATGTGATGCTGATGCAATTTTACATGAAAACCTCATCATATCTATTTCTTCATCTGATTTCTTCAATCTCATTTCATTGATATTCTCATCTGGATTATAGATTTTTATTGAATTATCATCATCTTCGTCATTTTGATTAATTTTTTCCAATATTTCATCCACTATTTTTGAAGTTCCTAGTTGGTAGTAAATAGATGAAAAATCAGATTTTATTAGTTTAGGTAATTCGCTATTAATATTTTCAACCGATAATGCATTGTCTATCGGGTATTGGTTAAGTGAACCATCAATTCCTAATCTTATTCCTGTCCAGGTTTCTTTTACAGTATCTCTTGGTGGTACGAAAAGTATAGAATAAACGCCTTCTGAACTGTTGCAGATACATAATACTGATTCGGGTGAATTTTTCCCTACAAAGTAAATCATGTTACTTGATGAGCGATACGGATATTCGACATCTGCACTTCTAGTAGATTCAGGATTGTTAGCAATAATTATGATTGAATCTTTACCACACAATTTAGCAATCTCTGATTGACGAAGACGTAGTTCTGCATCCGAAATCGGCTGAGGTATTTCGGACAGGTCTAGCCCGTGCCCATCAAACATGAATCTCCGTCAAACCAACTCATATTTAGCATTCAGTTAGATACAACTCATAACTGGTCATCAATTTCTTCATCTGAATCCTTTTCATTTTTCGCACGAGGAATCCATTTAGGAATGTCACTATCCCTGTCCCCCCTAGTCATTTTCAGAGTGATTAATGAAATGGCGATTAACACGAACATGAAAGTCAACATCATATTTAATTCACCACCGATAGCAATAACAAAGTTCCCAGTAATTGATTCAGGCTCTTGCCATTCAGGGTCAGATTCTGTTCCTTCAATACCAACGAATACTTCTACAAAATCACTAACGCCATCATCGTCAGTGGCACTTAATGTCAAGAGATGAGGTTTAGATTCGTCAGTTAGTAATTCTCTTCTAAGTAATTGCTTTTCACCCAAAGAAACGGGTACTCCATCTATGAACCAAATAAAGTCAATTCCACTTCGATCATTTTCAGTATCTGTAGTCATTCCTGCATCTACAGTCCAGAATTGTTCGTCAGGTAGCCGAATAGTCTCCCCATTTGAGAATGGAATTCCATCAATGCTAGCATATGCGACGGGTGGAATATTATGTACAGTTAATGTCATGTTTGTACTGTTGGAAAGTCCAGAAGTATCGGTCACCATTACCATAATATCATATGTTCCAGATTTGTTAACCATCCAACTCCATTGCCTCTCAGTTCCGATATCATATACTTGAGATGGTGAATTTTCTTTTTCGGTTTTTACTATGAAGGTATAGCGTAAGCCATCTTTGCCCCATGTAGGATCATCAGATTTAGATGCGTCAAAATGGGCAATTTCCGATTCATTAATTTCTGTGCTTCCTGATAGGATAGCATTTGGTTTTTCATTATGTAGAGCAATATTGGTACAAGAAATTGGAGAATAATTGTCCTCATTCAATTTATGCGCTCTAGAAATGAAAATCCACCACCCATCTTCAAATTCAGTTGTATCAATTAGAATATTAAAAATTCCGTCCCCCATATTCGTTGCACCATATTCATTCCAAGCACCTACCTCAAAATTTTCATTCATATATCCATCATTACAGAAGTGACTAGCTTGGTTTGATTGTATAGCAGCCCATTCTACAATTGGAGGGTAACCTTCTGAACTCATTGAGACTCCAGAAATTTCCAATTCCCCTCTCCAATTGACTCCAGATTCTGGACTTGTGTGCATAATATTTGATGGCAGAGTAGAATTATCTTTGTTAATGAATAGAAGAATTTTTTCACTAGAAACTTGATATTCAATATCCACAACTTCCACAATTAATAGGCACGAGCATGAATTGACTTGGGAGGCGTTTACTGTGATTATAAATTCCCATGATTTTGTGTATCCGTCCGACCAAGATAGGTTTTCTGTCATTGAATTAATTGCATTTGATGATAGGACATTAGTTCCATTATTGATTAATTCCCATCTCAAATCCATTGGTAAATCGTCATCCCAAATTGTCCCTGAAATTACAAAATTATCATAGAAAGTCACCCCACTACTTTCATGTATGCTTAGAGTAGGTTGCCTATTTGCTTCACTTAGCATTGAGTTCCCATCAAGATGAGAGGTATTGATAGTAAAAAATGGCATTAGTAATGTGAGTGCGAGAAATAATGCCGGTAGGCAACGCATGTACCTCATTGCTTGGGTACAAGCCGCTCTCATCTATCAATGGTATCCCTATATGATTGCTTAGATTCAAATTATTAACAATATGCTAATTTGAGAAAATTAGCTATACTGGTCACAAAGCTGTCCCTGCCCTGGGTAACTATTGCCTTCCTTGGGGTGCGTATGCCATTTGTGCTCGCACCAATTGTCATAACCGTCATTATCACTATCTACATGGGAATCTGCGCCATCAAACGGATCGAAGTTAAAGTAGTACTCCCATCCATCAAACATGCTATCTCCATCAGAATCCATGTGATAAACTTCGGGTCCATCCTCAAGGCCATCACCATCAGTATCGTTGAGTACTGGATTGGTCCCATTCAACATCTCCTCATAATTGGTGTAATTTTCTAGGTCATCATAGAATACTGCACCTTGTGGATCGTCTGGATTAATATGGCAAAAAGAAGAAGTAGGGTCATTCCAACCTGGGCAGAATCTATTCAATTCAGCAGTACGATTTAATCCATCCATGTCAAAGTCTTCTTCACCATCTGGGATGCCATCTGCGTCACTATCTGCTAGAGCAGGATCCATCGGACCCCTAGCACCCAAATTCTCCAATGTAAGGTTGTCTACTAATCCCTCAGAGATTGCTTGAGCACTATACTTGACTTCCCAACCATCTGGTAGTCTGTCATCATCAGAGTCGTCATTAACGGGGTTTGTATTCCACCTTTCGGGGCCTTCTAAGTCGTTAATTAGTGAGTCATTGTCTATGTCATAATCAGCATCTTCCTGAGAGCCAAGTGCTGGGTTAAGAGCCCATCTGCCCTCGGAACCGATAGAGAATCCGGTTAGATTCATCTCCCAGAGGAAATATTTAGGATCAGGTTCTCCATCATTATTCAAGTCACCACCAGAAGCGAAGCCTTGAATCCAGTTATTCCACAACCAACCACCAGGTCCTCGAACACAACCAGGGTCATCGCAACCCGGTGGTTGCCAGTTAGTGGTAGTTACCCAAAGACTGTGAGAATTAGTATTGTCCATTGTAGATTGAACTTGCATTTCCCAACCATCTAACATCCCATCTTGGTCAGTATCATTGACTAATGGATTTGTTGCTGCCTGCCATGGCCGTGGGATGAAGAGTACTTCATTTCCATCTTTCAAACCATCATCATCGGAATCAGAATCATTTGCGTGCGTGACATAGGCATCCAATCCCATAATTACTTCCTCGCCATCCTCTAGCCCATCAATATCAGTGTCAAACATGCTGGCATTTGTGAAATATGGTTCCCCAAGCCACTGGAATCCATCAACAGCCTCCACATAATCTTCTAAACCATCGCTATCAGTATCTTTGTTAGATGCATTGGTGTATGTTTCTGAAAATTCTCTCCAGTCAGTCAAACCATCATCATCTGTGTCAACATCTCCAGGGTCTGAGGTGACTAGAGTGTTATGAACTCCGCGACTTACTACAAGAATGTTCCAACCCATGACTTCTATTCCATCCTTTAGACCATCTCCGTCAGTATCTGGATTTAGTGGGTCTGTAGAGCGTCCATCGATTATCCCATCGAGATCACTATCTCGTGCTTGATATTCCATTAGATTGGTAAACATTTCCACATCTTCAACTATAGTAAGCCATACATAATTTCTACTCGTTACTTCATTTTGTATAGTTGGCCCATTTAGCAAAGTTAGAGCCGGGATGTCGTATACATAACCAGAACTCGGGGCTTTTAGAGGGACAGTTTCTTCATTTCCTCCAGCATGGGTGATTTTAGCATAAGCGACGGTCTGATTATCTTCAACATAATCCATCAATTGGACAGTGATCGAATAAACTCTAGCGACCCCAACAAGGTCATCATAAGTGACCTTTCCATTTCCATTAACGTCCCAACCATCTAAGTCAGGGTCTTCGTAAGCATTACTACCATCTACTGGATTAAGGCCATTTGTAGCCTCCCAACCATCGGGCATCCCATCTTCATCAGTGTCAGCTAACATGGGGTTAGTGAAATTAGATGCCCCCCAAGTCCTGGCAACATCATACTCCGCTCTATTGTTGAGTCCATCTTCATCATCATCTCCGAATGCATCAGATGCATTAGCAGCGTTTAGAAGTGTGTCAAAGCAATATTCAAATCCATCTGGCATTTGATCTCCATCAGTGTCCCAATCTCCTGGGCCATTATTTCTCCCATCTCCATCCATATCTTCTAGGAACCAGTTATGTGGGTCGTATGTACTAGGGAATGAGTTGAGTAGGGTTGAAAATGGGCCTTCTTTGGTAGGTCCATTGATCTTTGGTTTCCCACATACCACTTCCAAAGTAATTGGAGACATTGCTACCTCAACTTGGTCATCAATTAAATCCCCATCACTATCTTCAGATAGTGGATTTGTACCATAGCTCTCCTCTTCAAAATTTGCTAGAGTATCTGAATCGAAATCAAGTACTTGGTCACAAGAATGCTGTCCTGCAAAATTTTCCAATGATTGCCACATTTCCTCGCCAAAAGTCATCTCAAGATTTGCCTCTGATTCAGGATCTAATAGAACACAATCCCAATTAGCCTCAAGAGGGTCGAACAGGGTTAATTCACCAGATTGAGTGACCATTTCAAATGTATAGAGTGACTCCCATTTGTCGTTCAAACCATCTCCATCCGTATCATTCCTTCTTGGGTCGGTGCCAAGTTCCATTTCTTCAATATTAACTAATCCGTCTTTATCAGGGTCGCCCAATGGCCCATTGTCTGGATCAGGCCATGTTTCATCTGTACCTGAACTATCCTCTCCACTATCAGTTTCAGTTTCAGTAATGATATCTTCCAAGCCAGCGTCACCGCTATCGAGGGGGTTCAGACCCGCTTCCACTTCATATCCATCCGTCATCCCGTCCCCATCAGTATCTTCGTCATAGGGATCGGTACCGTAGGTATTTCTCTCTAATCTATCACGAAGTCCATCATTATCTGAATCTAGCGCATCATCGTTTAATGTTGTGTCATCATCTAGGATATCTGCAGCCCCATCTTCAAAGTCGACGGCAGTACTCATTATACTGCCCACAATACTGTATGTCCCAGCTAAACACAGGGTGACGGTTATCGCCACAACTGCCCATTGATTATGTGTCAATGCCATCTTCATCACCGCTGGCCGTAGGCCAATCTTGTAACACGACTCTGCATACTGCGTTTAAGGTTTAACCGGGTGCGTGTGCATCATGCTCAGTGCTAGATAGGCAAAAAAAGCATCATGCAAGTTCGTGAAGGCTACAGATTTCTATTATATGGCCGTTTTCAGAGCAACTCCACTCACATTTTGCTGGTCTAGCCTCAGAACGTTCCCATGCTGCGGTCAAAATGCCCGATGCAAGTGCAGGATGGAATACTGATTCTAGATATATTTTAACTCCACCATGCTCATCAACAGACTCTGCAGAATCTATTGCCCCTAGTCCATATCTACTAAGGAATCTGTAGCCTACATTTGTCCAATGTTCAGCCTCTGCTACAAGCACCATCTCCTCAGATGCCAAGAATCTCATGCGACTTGCTTCTGCAAACCCATTCCAAGTTTTTTGTCGTTCAGAATCAGAAATACTATCCCAAATAAATCTCTCATTAGTATTCAAATTATTTTCAAATAATTGTGGCATAATACTCTCTTCAAATCGAATAAGGTGTTCTTGACTTATTCCCATCATCCTAATACTGTCTATTGACCAGGTTCCAGATGTTTCATGGTATGCTAATGAAAGTGGATGATTATCTTCGATTATCAAATCATCTCCTTTGGCATCATTCCAAGAAAGATATATTCCCTCAACCTCAGGAATAGTGCGAGAATCAATTTCTAAAGTAACAAGTGATTCAGAGTTTCCATCATCAGTCCAATGAAATCTGAATCTAGAATTTGATAGGATTTCATATGTAGATGATGCCATTCCTGCTGCGAAAGCAGAATGAGCTCTTTTGTGCACAATCATTTTTGTGCATTCCTTATCCTTTTTCATTATTTCAAGAACCCCTAGTCCCCTTAATTCCCAACTAATATTAATCCATTCTAGTCTCTTTTTCATTTTCTTGAATAAAGGATTAGGAATATCCTGTTTCTTTTTTTTCAATCGCCACTCTTCGGATTCAGCTGCTGAATGAGCTAATTTTCTTCCAAGTGGCAATCCAATGTGTTTTTCGACATCACCTAGCCAAAGTTCAAATTCACTAACTTGTGTAAAGTAATGAGGTTCAGAATAGTTTCCACTTTCAATTATCAAACCTCTTTCAGTCGCTTTATAGGCATCCATCAAGCGATTAGAAAACCAAGGTGTTGAATCACCAGCACGATCGTCTACTATTGGCACGATGCGTACAGGGGAGGCCCCCTCAATTGATTTTTCTATCTAGGAATATGCTCTTCAATAATTATAAATTTACGATTTTTTCTTATCGCCGGGCCTTCTGACTCCTTTATATTCAGATTTTATTGAGTGTGTTGGTATATGTTTTCTATCTAAATCGGTTTCCATAATTGGGACACGTTCTGCTTTTTCTTCTGTATTTTCTGTATTTATTGCATCTCTGATTTGGCGTCCTCTATAAGCTGCAGGTCCAATCAATTTCTCTAATATACGCTGGTCTTTTTCCACAGGTTTAGGGCTTTTATTCCACCATTCAACAGGGAGTGGTGAGCACCTTGCCATTGGGTTTTTGCGCATTTCTCTTCTTCTTTTAACTAGATTTCTTCTTACCTTCTTATTGGTGTCCTTTGGTAATCTAACAACTAACCAACCAGGTAATCCCAAATCATAGACTACTCCGTTAATTGTAACTAACAATCCAGACAACAGTAAATGCGTCCCTACTGGTATTCTTTCTTTATCAAACGTGACTTTGTACCTCTTCAGACGGTTCGCATATGTCACCATTGCTTTCTGATCTCTATGTCTAATCACCCTTCTTTGTTGCTTCCTGAATTTAAGTCCAAAGAAATGCAGAATTCCCAGTGAAATTGATAATGCAATTCCAATAGTGACGCTTTCACTACGAGAGTAGGCAACAATTCCGGAAAAAATCCAAGTTGGTAACAATACCAAGAAATTGAAAACAATCCAAGCAGTAGAAGCAGAGTATCTTGGCGGAACTTCACGTTCTATAGCCTCATGAGCCGCGATTAGGAAGTTAGCTGTAATAGCTTCATCCTCTCCATCCTTAGTCGTTAGTGCTGCAATTGCATTTGCAGGGGCTTCATCAACCCACCTCCTCTTCTCTTTATTTGATGGTTGAATGATTGCAGTTTCTAATTCATTCATTGGGCCAGCAAATCCTAGAATTAATCCCAATGCTTTGACTCTAGGGTCTTCTGGGGCACTGATCTGCAATTCTTCAAAAACATCCAATGCATCAAACCAATCACCAGAGTCAACAAAACAAAGTGAAACAGCAATTCGTGCTTTTGCGGAATTTGGGTTTCTTTTGACGGTTTCAAGAGCCAATTCTAGTGCTTCATCATGTCTTCTTTGAGCTCTCAATGTTGCCACAGAACTAATCATTGCATGCAGAGATAAAGGATCATTATGCATCGAATCAATAGACGTGTCCGGATCCCATGCATGAAGTCTTTTTTGGAGTTCTTGTAGATAATCAATAGATGATGTATGCTCCCAATCATAAAAATCATCTTTTGTTACCTTTCCGGCCCATGGATCAAGCCATTCTGCTATGAAGGAAAGAATTTCTGGTTCATCATAACCCTCTGGTTGCTCCAATCCCCTGAGCGCCTCCTTTGCAGCATCAAGCCTTCTAGATGCAATATGTCCGGCAGCAATTATCATTCTCGCCTCATCATCATCGCCTCCTTGTTGTGCTAGAAGTTTTCTTGCAACATCTATTGCTTCAGGCCACAATCCTCGTATAGCACATTCAAGCATTCTAGCGCGACTCTTTTCAAGTTGAACAACCAACTGATTACCCTTGATAGTTTCAGTTTGGAACCTTCTCAAACCGTCCAAATCATCTTGATATGCAGCCTTCTCAATGTGGTCTCTCATCCAATCGCCACCTCCTGCCAATATTGCGCCGTCTCTTCTTTCGTCAGGATTCAAATCAAATTTCAATTTACGCATAATTTTAAATCGAGTGATACTAAGAATCCATGTAAGAAGAAAGATTGCTTGACCTGCTGCAATGAATTGCCAAGTAGAACTGAGAAGCGCTTCTTCTCTTAGTAAGGGCGAGGATTCACCGTAAGGCATTAAATGGCTAAATTCTTTGTAGGTTTGTAATATCAAAAGCATTACAGAGTAACCACTGAATCCAGCAAGTCCAAAGAATAGTACTCTACCTTGAACTTCTCTTTCACTTCTAATCTCGCGTGGTCTTGCTAGTATTACTCCACCTATTCCTGCGAACGTCTGTCCGCCTAGAAACAAGTTTCTAGTCAACTCAAAAATAAATGCCAACCCAACTACAGCAACATTTAGCATAAGGTATGATGCTAGAGTTATTTCCAATGCTTTTAGAGAAATGATGGTTTGTAGAATGGGGTTACTTTCTACAAATTGATAAATTTGCCATCCTACAATACCTCCTAAATCTAGCATGGAGTTTGCATCCATTGGGTTCTCAAGTTCCACATATACTAGGGTAACAATTCCATTTATTGCTGCTAGAGGCATTGTGGCTAGGAATAGGACAATTACAAGCGAAAAAAACCTCTTGATTAAGTTAGGTTGTTCAGGATCTATAGCTGTAGAAACACCCTTCACGGTGCGCCATTTGTTAATTATCAAAGTGTTCCACGATGCCCCCATGATTCTCCCATATGCTAGGATTGTTGGGGCCATGAAAGTTAGTAGGCTGAACCCAATCCACCGAACAAAAACTTCCTGATTTTCACCCATGTTTGATTTTTGATATCCGATGGTTAAAACAGCAATTGTTCCAACAATTACTAATAAAATCGTTGTAATGATACCATAAATTCTAGAGCCAAATGAATTCCCACCAGAATCGCTAGAATGTTTTGAAAGCTGAGCATACATTGTAACGAAAGGTGATATGATAATTGGGAATGAAATTAATATTAACATCATGTAAATTACAGGTTGATAGAATACATCAGGCTGAATAAGCAATTCAGCAACAATAAGTAAAATTCCAGTCATGGCTAGTAGGTAAGCAAGAGAGCCGACAGCTACTTTTGGTGCTGAAAGAAGCGACATAGTTTCTTTTTTATTTTTAGTCAATCTATGAACTTCAAATAATTCATCATCGACTTCGAATGCAACTTGTAAATTTGACAATGATAAGGGTAATAGCCAGCGCCAAAGTGTTAATCCGAAAATGATTGATAAAAGTAGTGGAATCATCAAATTTAGTTCCACTTGATTAGCAGAAACAATTGTCGGGGCTGCTGAAACAATTGGTGTGCAAATGGTTCCAAATAAGAACAATGAAAGAAGAATCCGGGATAAACAGTGCCCATGTCGCACACCCTCCATAATTCGCACTGGGGGAGTTGGGGTTCTAATCGGTTGTGCTATTCAGTGCCATCGGCTCAGAATAATAAGTTGATAATTGGGAATTATTTTTCATAATTTAGGAACCTTTCAATTCGGTCAAAAGCCTCTTTTAAAATCTCTAAATCTGGGAGGAAAACTAGTCTAAAAAATCCCTTTCCAAATTCAGGGCTGAAGCCGGATCCATGTACCATCAAAACCTTTTCTTTATGTAATAAGTCTAGAACAAATTGCTTATCATTTTCTTTCCATTTAGGATGTGTTAGTTTGACAAATAAATAGAATGCTCCACCGGGCTTTTGTGCATCCAATCCGTCTATGGAAGAGATTCTTTCCATACAATAATCCCTCCGAGATAATAATTTGTTTTGATATTCTTTCATCCAACTACGGTCGGACTTCAATCCAGCTAGGTATCCCATTTGTGCGGGGGTAGATGCACATAACCTAGATCTCAACAATCTCTCAACACCGTCTCTGACTAGTGCTAACCGATTTGCAGGGTCATAGAATGACATGTATCCAATTCTCCAACCAGGTGCATAGTATACTTTACTAACTCCATTCAAAGTAATAACTGGTACATGGCTTCCATTATTCATAGCAGCGCCTGCAACTGATATATGGTCTCCTTCAAAATTCAAACCATCATATATTTCATCAGCAATGATAGTACAATTTGGCCATTTTGAAGATATTTCTAGAATCTTATCAATCATTTGTTCTCCGACAATTCCACCTGTCGGATTATTAGGGTTAATTAAAACTAACAAACGAACTGAATGATTCATCTTATTGTTAATATCATCTAAATCAGGAGCCCAACCATTTTCTGAATCTAATCGATATTCAATAGTTCTACCACCAAAAAGTGGTGGGTAGGTCATGTACGGTGGGTAGTGTGGTCCAGGGGATAGAATGGTGTCGCCATCTTGTAAAATTGCTGCAAAAATAATTTGTAAAGCCTCTGTCACCCCGTGACAAACATATACATCATCTTCTCCACAATTCCAACCCTTGTTTTTTTCATCATCGGCAATTGCCCTCCTTAGTTCTGGCAAACCGTATGAGGGGGAGTATCCATTTTCTTGTCTTGCAAGAGCATCTTGAAACGCTTGAACCATATGATTAGGGGTTGGTAGTCC
>CAYNXD010000033.1:0-47509 GCA_964401115.1 uncultured Candidatus Poseidoniales archaeon
GGCATACTGCTTTGCAGAGAATATGAGAACTCGTGCATCCCTGATATCAATGAATTGGATTATTTATTCAATAGGCTCATTCAATGAGAAAGGAATCATAATGGATGGTTCTCAAGATTGGCATTCATACTTCAGTGGGACAAATGGTCTCTTCGTGTGGTTCTTCCTATTCTTCTGGCTAAATGTGTTGGCGGTTATGCTCAGCGTTAAGGGTAAATTAGGAGATACATCTCCACGTAGAGAGCCAGGAATGGCTAAGAAATTCTGGTCTGAAAATTGGTATGGTATTACAATTGCTGGGGCATTATTAGTTGGTTTGATAGTTCGTGTGGTATGGAATGTTATTCCATTTATGAACTCTAGCGGGACACATGAATGGGACTTAACAGGTGGTTCTGATCCATGGTATATGTTCCGTACCGTTGAGTACATTATTGCACAACATAATCATTTCATCATTGATATGGATAGATCATATCCACTTGGTGCAATCAACCCTCGTCCTCCTCTATTCTCATGGAGTCTAGCTGTGGGTGGGATGTTAATTGCGCCACTTCTTGATCTACCAGCTAATGAGGCAGTTTGGTGGTCTGTGGCTGCCCTACCTGCAATATATGGTGCTCTTTGTGTGCTACCAATTTCTGGAATTGGTAATCGCTTCTTTGGAAAGCCTACTGCTGCGGTAGCGGCATGGTTGATTGCATTAATGCCCGGGCACGTTGGACACAGCACTTTCGCACTCGCCGACCACGACGCATTTGCAATTCTCTTCTTATCACTGGGATTCTATTTCTGGTTAAGGGCGGTTCAGGATGCTGGTGATGACAAGTTAGTCGAAAATGCTAGTTGGTGGCCATCATATCTTCTCAAAGGAGTTAGAGCTACTTTTGAAAAGAGGCAGTCAGCGATTGCAAATGCAATTCTTTCAGGAATTGCTTTCTCTACGGTAGCACTAGGGTGGAAAGGTTTCGTTTACGGTCTTGGAATTGTTTTTCTGGCCTTCTTCGCTCAAATTGTCTTGAATTTGTTCCGTCGTAGAGATAGCATGGCAATTTTTGTTGCGGCTCTTACCATGATGTTAGTGACCTTCATTGTTCCATTGCCTTTCTATGCACACATGCAATTAGGTTTGATTTGGGACGCAAGTGGTTTCCAGCCAATGTTCTACATTGTAGGATTCACATTTGCTTCTGGATGGGTTGCAGTGTCATTTAGAGATAAGCCATGGCTCCTAGTGTTGGTTAGCGGAGGTGCTCTTGCAGGATTGATATTAGGTGTCCTGTATGCTCTCCAATCTTTTGATATCTACAATGGATGGGATGTTCTAACTACTGGTGGTTATTATTTCTCAAAGAACAAGGTTTTCGGAACTATTGCTGAAGCACAAGCCCCCAGTCGTGCAATGCTATTCGCATCTTTCGGGCCGATAGTTGCTTTGGCAGCACTTGGCTCTGGTCTTCTAGCATTTTGGCAGGGGATTAGTAGAAGGGATAGTGGCCGCCTTGTTCTTGCAATATGGATTCTAGTGGCTGTTCTAATGGCATGGCGCGCTGGAAGATTCGTTTTCAACGCAACACCCCCAGTTGCAGTGATGGGTGCTTGGGGATTGGTCATGCTTTGGAAGTGGGTCGGGGGTACAGACTTCGCAAAATCATGGCGCAGGTCTGGAATCGGCACCCCTAAAGCGCGCTTTAGTTCAACTACGAAGACTGCAAGGAAATATCCTGGTGTAATTGCAGTGTTGATGATATTCTTACTTGTTGGTGCCCAACATGCCACTTATGGGCTTGATTCAGGAATTCCATCTGGCAACTCAAAAGCCAAAGATATCGATTCTAGTATTTACAACATCACCCCTACTATCTTCCGAGCCGAGGATCCACTCTTTGGTTTATCAATTCTAGACTCAACACCATATAATCCGCCTAGTACTTGTCGTGGAATGAATAAAGAATCAAGTTGCTGGTATATGGGTGCCTTTGGCCCAGGGTTCAATGGTCAGTATTGGAATAATGGATATCAGTGGCTTGAGGAGCAAGATGCTGATTTACCATTTGCACAGAGGCCTGCATTCGTATCTTGGTGGGATTACGGATTCCAAGCATTAGCACAAGGAAAACACCCAACTGTTGCTGACAACTTCCAATCGGGTATTCCCGCAGCTGGTAATATGTTACTTGCTCAGAATGATCAAGATTTACTTGCACTATACACAATGACTCTTGCTGAAGGGGATTTGCGTTACAATGATGGTGAATTCACTCCAGATTTCTCCAGGACTCTGAGAAAACATTTCACAAATTCTCAAATCGATGAATTTTATTTGATGAACACCCTGGGTGGTGAGGATGGAGTAGATGAGTTAGAGGCACGTTCATTCTCTGTAATTAGAAATGCAGGAGATGTTTCACTTGCCGAAGGTTACGAATTGGATGATAACGGATTCCCACAAATCGGTAAGATATTCCGAGTTTATGATAGTAGAGTGCAGGTTGGCGCTGACTTCACTAATCTTCAAGAAGCATTGTTGCAATTCAATCAATCCAAAGAAAGGGATGATCTGGTGGCTGAAGAGTTCACTCACCAAATAATTGGAAATTATTGGTACACAAATGATATTGTAGATAGTTTTGAAGACGTATCAACGTCTCTTCATAGACAAAATGCTAGACTTGCATTGGGACGTTCATTCTTGTCCGCAACATTGAGCATGGATGAGTTGGTAGAACTATACCATCAATTATCAAATGATGTAACTTATTCTGTTGATAATTCTGAAGGAAATCCTGGAGATATTATTAACCGAAATCACGAAATACGTTATTTCGCAGTTGATAATAGACTTTACCCAGTAGGAGGTTCATACCAACAAACAGGTGGTAATCCAACTGGTATTTTCTACGCTCCAACTACGTTGTCGGGACTTGACCCTGAAACATATATGAATACCTGGTATGTTACTCAAAGAGGGGACTCAAACTTTTATGTTGATATGACACAAGAAGAGTACGAGGAGCAATATAAGGCAGATGTTCTAAACAGTCAGAATCAAAATGATGCAGACATTATTCAGGCAATTGATGTAAGAATCGATCAAGAACCAGAATTCTATGACACTATGGTTGCTAGAGCCTATGCTGGATATGGAAGCACACATCTTGGATTACAGGGTGATGTTTCTCAACCAGGGCAGCATTTTGATATGCGGGGTACCATCAATAGTAGTTTGCAGTACGCATTCCCTCTTCCTGGTGCAATGATGCCTAATTTCGTAATTGCCAATTGGTACAATCCAGAAGCAACAGATCTAACTCCATGGTATGATGCCAATACTGGAGTTAAGATTCTGAAGTACTATAGTGGCGCCACTTTGAGTGGTGAGGTAAAATTAGGAGACTTTGGGGATGTCCCTAAGGCTCGTTTGCTCATTGAAAGGGATGCGTTCAGTGGAGAAGACATCTTTGATGAGGATCCACGTGAATATTGGATTCCAATCGGCACAGTAGATGCTGATAGCGATGGGCATTTTGAGTTCCGAGTACCTGCAGGACATATTCGTGTAACTGCATTTACAGGTTATCCAATAGATGATCCAGAACTGTTACCTAATCGTGATCGAGATAAGATTGTTGGGGCTCAGCAAGACTTCCAATCATGGCAAACATGGTTGGCTGATGTACTTGGAGAAACTATGACTGAAGACGGTGAGAGGGAAGTTAATCCAATTACAGCGATTCTTTCAAATGTAAGTGGTGGAAAATTCCTAGGTGAGATTCAATTTAATGTTACAGGACTTCAAGCAGATACTAATGGCGGCGCAATAATTTCTCAAACACTTGTTGTAGATGCATCCAGTGCATCTGGAATGGTAACATGGGAGGGTCATGATTCATTCAATGGAGAACCCCTAATTTCACATGAATTAACTATGACTGATATTTGGAGTGAAGAAAGCCTAGCTCCAGTTTTCACAACTAATGGCACTGTTGTTAGTGATGAAGAATATCCGCGCGTCTTCATGGGCGATGGTGAAGTTACTTTCACTGGCCCAGGTATAGTAATGACTGACGGAGAAGTTCTGGTTTCTGATTTCACTGGTAATTACACGCGCCAAATAGCAAACAACCATTCCTTTACTGGAGAGGGTATGTTTAGTGGGGCTGGATCGTTTATTGGTACAATTACCAGTAATGAGTTTGTTACAGCATGTGATAACAATTCAGTTCCTGAAACTTCTGAAGTATGCTCTGTAGCGAATACATCACCTCCGGAATACCTTTTCAATGGCCTTTTCGAGGGTTCTGGTAAGGTTACGGCAGATGGTACAGTTGATTTTACTGACACTCTATACAGAGAAACCTTGGTTGGGAATGGAGTTTTTATTGTAGATTCATCTGACGAAACCCTTGAAACATACGGTACAATAAATGGTTCTGGAACGTTTAGTGGAGCTGGAATATTTAGTGGAGATATGGTTCAGCCCGGTAGTTTCCATATTGTCGACGCGCTTCCAGGCAAGTATCAAGTATTCGTGACTTTACCTAATGGCAATATTACCAGATTAAGCACGCCACTAGAAATTGATACAACACCCACAACCGACGTCGAACTTAAATTGCCAGCATCTTGGATAGAAGGTGAATTACGATTGATGGATGGCGAGCCCATGGCTAATATGGCACTCGAATTAACTGATAAAGGGATAGATGAGGAAGCTTCTGAGCCCTGTTCCGAAGTGATTTTTGCTCCATGCATACTCTATACTGAAGACAATGGTTCTTTTGGTTATGGCCCAATTCCTCAAGGAACATATTATCTGAAAGTAGATTCTGATAGTGATGGATTCTACGATTGCGTTCCTTGGGCAACTCCTGCTTCTACAAACTTCTGTGACGGACGTGCAGAAATATTAGCAATTTCAGACCCAACTAACTTCACATTGACTAGTTCGTCTTCAGTCCCAATACATTATGACATGGAATTCTCACTAACCCAAGATTCTGGTAATGGAACCTTAGAGTCAGTATCTGATATTGATGTATATTTCCACGGGCAGATGCTTTCCGATGGTGAGTACATTGCAGCACATTTCGATAATAATACTGGAACTTACAAGATTGAATTACCCGAAGGTGAATGGATTGCAAATGCCTCTTCAGAAAGCGGTTTGCTATTATGGGAAGAGTTTGAACTTCTAGAGAACATGAGTGGAGTTGAATGGGTTCTAAGAAAGAGCATCAATGTAACTGGACAAATTTTGGTAGATACTGGTAAGGCTGAAACTCCAAGTGAAGGTGTTCCGAATATTGAAGTGACTTTCCAATGGGGTGGTATTTCTACTTCCGTACAAACTGGTTTTGGTGACATGGCAGGCAATTTCTCTGTATTCCTTCCAGAAGGGGTTGCAGTGAATATGACTACACAATCAATTGCCAGCCAAATGTCAAATGGAACTACTTTTGTTGTATCTGACGATGTGTCCCCAATTATTCTCTTCATCGAGGAGGGATTATTACTTGAAGGGAATCTATTCGTTTTCAACAATAATACAGTTTATTCCCCATATTTGCCCGGATTCCAACCAGGAATAATTCGTGCATATCACTCCGAAAGAGATGTCTATTGGAATTTAGATGTCGATGTTGAGTCCGGAAGATTTTCGCAAAAAATGCAACGAGGTAATTGGACATTTGATGTGACCGACGAACGTCTAAATGTCGAACCCGTTAATCTCGAGGTTTCAGATTCCAATCTATTAAATCTCTCACGCTTTGAAATTATAGCAAATCCTGACAACATTACAGTGGATATCACTGCATTCCTTGACCACCAAGGAGATTCAAATTCAAGTAATGGTACATTGGTTGAAATTGATTTTGCATTGATACCAATTTCTACAGGAGGTGTTGGTCAGCAACTAAACATTTCAGCTTCTGATATGACTGATGGAAACATAGTAGTCTCACTTCAACCGGGAGTATATTCATTCACTATTGACCCACAGGATCCGGTCAATGGTTCGGAGTTTGGGACTAATTTGATCAATCATGAATTGGTTCTAGAGTTGGGATTGGATAATATTACTACCGAGTATGCAGAATTATATCTTGAACCTCTTTGGAAGATTCAATCTAATTTGACTAATCAGACGGGCGTACCGATAGAAAATGGCACAGTACTATTTGAAAATGTAGAATCGGATATTTCGTTTAGTTTGATTGCTGACGAAAATGGGACGATTCATGATTACGTACCCGAGGGTGAGTGGATTATATCAATTGAAAGAGCAAACTATGGTGATAGTTACTTTGAGGGATTCCGTAGCCTCTTTATTGTTAATGATAGTTCAACTAGAACAAATCTTGTTTGGAGGACACTAGAGTCCGCAGAAATTTCTCTAAATCTAACTTTGATGGATACCGGTGCTCCTTTGACAGGATTTTCACCAGTTGCAACCAGTGCTAATGGGCTTGGAGAGATTACCCTTCCATTAACCAATGATGATGGGCAATTGGTTGCCTACCTTTTCCCTGATGAATGGATAATTTCCTTGAATTTCACAGAGTCATTGGACCGTTGGGTGTTAGATGATCAACATTTACCAGAGTTAGTCAGTGCTCAGAATTATTCTGCTAATTTTTCTGTAGAACATCTAGTGACATTAGGAGGGAATCTGTTTTGGGATTTGGATGCCGATGATGAATATGATTTCAATGAAGGTGTAGAAGGTGCCAATGTTACAGTCTCAGGCGGCACTCTATTAGAACCAGTTAACTTGACGAGTTCAGAGTTGGGGACATGGTCTATCTTCGTGACGACCTCTAACAATTATACTGTAGAAGCAACAAAGTTAGGATTCAGCCCAGTATCCATCGTTGCTGAGGTTTCAACAACTTCTAATTCTACTGATTTGGAATTAACTGCAGGAAATGTCTCAGTTGACGGTATTATTGATTATGTTCAAATGGAACTTTGGGATGATTTCTCGGATGATGTTGTCCTGACTCTTATTCCTAGTTCTGGTATTGAACGCGAGCATCGCAGCCCTGACAAAGTAATGGCTAATGACGGTTCTTGGGATGGAGAATGGATCGCAGATATCGAACCAGGTAGTTGGATTCTATATGCTTCTGTAGAAGAACAGGGAATTGTGGGGATGATTTTGGTTGATGCAGATGTACACGATGGAGCAACAGTCAATCTAACAATGGTGCAAGGTGGCACATTAGTTCTATCAACAGAATGGGTAGACTTTGATGGCTTGATGCACGACTTATCAGAAACCTCAGTACCTGGTTCTGAGATTATTGGTAATCCAGAAATTAAGGTATCAGCTGGCGCAAGTATTAGTTGGAATGTAACTGTTGATTCAAATGGGGTGGTTAATTTCTTACTACCCGCTGGGGATATCTATCTCGAAGGTAGATTTGAGGCTACTCAGAGAGATATGGTAATGGAATACCGTTCGGGAATGACAAGTTCAATCTCATCTCAACAGGAATCCCCTGCAAGCACTTTACGATATAACAGAATTCTAGATCATAGTGTTGGATTCAGTATCACTAGTTTAGAAGGTGCAAACCAGACAGAATCCTCAAATGATGATGTTGTAGTTCGATATCTTAACGAATCAGCTTACGAAGTAATCAAATTCACCATAGATTTGGATTATCTAGGTAATGAAGCGTTTGATGAATATGTGGTTGGAACGGTGTTTGATTCAATCGATGCTCATGTGTGGGCTATTGAGTTCTACAACGGGACAGACAACGGTACAGAAATTTGGCAAGAAGATGTTCCAGCAACTATGGGAATAGATGGCGGTAATTCCACCACGGTGACAATGCGCGTTAATGTTTCTAGTGTAGAAGAAGCCCAATCTTTAGAAGCTGGCCATATTATCAAACTTAGAGCAACGCACACTTCAGGAACTCACAGCGAATTCGCAATCACTGTGAGGATTACTCAGACTTATTCGATTGAGATTCTTTCAGCACCTGAAGATACCATTGGAGTATTCCCTGGTGAAGAAGAGAGAGTGGAATTTTCAATTCTAAATACTGGAAATGGACAAGATACACTGTCCTTCACAATTGACAAGACATGGCTACCAGATGGGTGGAGTGCATCAGGGCCAAGCGAATCTCCATGGGCTAGTGGGGAAGAGAGAACGTACTCATTCACTGTAGTTTCACCGCAAGGTGCTGATTCAGAGGAATTCACCTTAGTTTTGAATATTAATAGTTCTGATGGCACAACCTATGATCCACTTGAAGTCACTTTGAAAAGTGCTAAACCTCAACTTGTATTCATCAGCGAAGATACGGGTACATTCAGTGATTTAGATGCTGTAACCGGGGAAAGAAACAAGATGATAGCACGGGTGGAAAACACAGGTTTAGTAGACGCCAAAAATATCCGTGTTAATATTACGATTGAAGGTTATCCAGATAATTACATTCTTTCAGACATACAAGATATTTCGGCAGGTCTTACTGCAGAATACATTATGTTCATTGATTTGGAAGGGGTGGATATAGGGAAGCAAAATTTCGTATTCACACTTGAGAGTGAATTCGGACTCGATTTGGATAGTGGTTCTGAACCAAGTATCACTAAGAATATACATGTTGCAACACCTGCTCCTGATTCAGTAAATATTTGGGTGCCATTGATTATTATTGCAGCATTCATACTTGGATTCATTGGATTCCGCCGAATCCGAGATTCGGTATCAAGTCAAATGCCATTTTGATGATATTAGAAGGAAATTATAGTTGCTAAATGCGACTATTACAGCCCCAGTCGCCGAAGGATGCATTTAGCGGAAGCCATGCCGTCAATTTGGTGGTTAGGTGATTCCGGGTCTAGAGGGTGTGGAACTTTTACCCGAACCAGAGGATCCTCGGATGCTAAGTACCATTGATCCAGGTGCTCCGGGTTATTCTGCCGAAGCCTATGGTATGCCTCCAGAGAGGGATCCTCAGGCATGGAAAGATGCAGAGGCTATCAAACCAGAATCTAGACTTCGTTCCCTTCCTTGGGGGCTATGGGCAGTAGTTGGGGTTGTGATAGTCATAGTTTTGACTTATACAACATTAATTGGATTTATTGAGGATTTTATTCCTGAATCTGAATGGGCATATGAGATGACGGGAATCAGAACGATGAATGAAGATGGTTTTTCTGGAGAGGGTGTCAGAGTTTGTATTGTTGATACTGGAATTGATATCACTCATCCAGATTTGGTAAATGTGAATCTAGTTGGTTTCAAAGATTTTATTCATGAAACACAAAATGCGCCACATGATAATGATAACAAAAATTCGCACGGGACAATGATGTCAGGGATTCTTGCAGCAAATGGCTCATTTGTGGGGGGGGCTCCTGACGTTTTGTTGATTGTTGCGGCAGCATTGGGGTCCGATGGTGGCTCAGGTTCGGAAGATGCCGTATCAGATGCCATTGAATGGTGTTGGACTGAAATGGGTTCAGATATCATTAGTCTTAGCCTAGGAGGAAAGCCAGATTTGGTATCAACATTTGGAAGTAATACAGAGTCTGCTGTCAGAGATGCTCTTGATAATGGTGTGTTTGTAGTTGCTGCTGCTGGCAACCATGGGGGTGCTGGGCAAGACTACCCCGATGTAACAGTTCCAGCAAATGTCGATGGTGTGATATCTGTTGGTGCCATTCATAAAAATAGTACATTATGGCAATTTTCAAGTGCCGGCTCACCAACTAATTCCTCTGGTGAATTGCGTAATTGGCCAAATCAAAAACCAGAGGTGGTGGCGCCAGGGGTTGAAATCCACTCTACATTCGTATCAGATTCGACTGGAGCTACATGGTCACGCAGTGATGGTACAAGCGATGCCACGGTTTTCGTGACCGCTTCACTAGCACTGATTTTAGAGAGGTATTCTGAGAATCCCAAACTTAAACCTACACATCAAGGAGATCGTTCTCCGATTATTTTAGTAAAGGAAGCCCTAGCTAATTCTAGTGCCCCTGGTATTTTCCAGAATTCTGGAGAACACCATCTGAGATATGGTTACGGTTCATTGGATGCAGAGAAATGGTCGGATATGGTAGGCATTAAACTTTCAGAAAATCAATAGAAAGGTCTCCGAATATTGATACTTTTTTCATTATTTGATACTTTAATATTATTAAAGTGAAAAAAATAATGATATTAATTAGTGGCTTTTGATATTATTACAATTGCAGCAAGGCGTTTTCTTATAACTAAGGCGCGAAGTGGGTGGTTTAACCAAGGAGTTTGAACCAATGAAAATGAACAATCGAACAACCAGTCTTTTTCTTGTTGCTTTATTTGTGACGAGTACTCTGACTGCTCTTGTTGCTTTGACCCCAGGAGCAGTAGCTAGTAATGAAACAACTAGTGGTACTATTACGGGAACTGAAACTTGGCAGGGTAGCCATACACTGACTGGAGATGTGGAAATTGCCCCCGGGGCCAAACTGATAATACAACCAGGTACTACAGTGACTTTCATGAATGGAACCTTCCTTCACGTGAAAGGTAATTTATGTGCAGGTGATACTTCTTGTGGTTCTAGCAGTATGTCGAGTAATTCTAGTAGAATCATATTCAGATGGGCAACTCCGGCCAATACATCCGCAATAGGGCGTTGCTACCAAATGCAAAACCCCGCTAGCGGACTTCCTTTGTGGAACCCAGACCCTTCTTGTTTTGAGGGGATATTGGTTAGAGACACTGTTGATGTTGCTCAAACCAAGTTCAACCATGTAACTATCGAAAATGCATATGGAATGCCAAGATACGTTGCAGATTTATCCGAAATCCGCTGGGGCGCCCTTATTCTTGATGGTGCAAGTCTAACATTAACTGAAACAGTTTTCAATAATATCAACACATCCAGTGTTTTAGTTCTTGATTTGGCGTCACCCACATTCAATGGTGGGTCATTCCAAGTTGGCGGTGAAGAAGTTATGGAGAGTCTAGCAGGTAATGCGATCCAAACTTATGGCGCTGGAAGCCCCAATAATCCTGTTATTTTCAATAGTCCAGTGTTCTCTGGTACAGATAAGGGCTGTTCAACTCAAGACAACGGTCGTCACGTAATTTGGGCTCAGAAGTCTTTTGCAAACATACATCATGGAGTTGTTGCCAGTGGTGACTACGGATTTAGATATACAGAATCAGCAGGTATCATTTCATCTAGCACCATTAATACTGACTGTACCGGAATAGATGTGAATGGTCGTCGGTCTATTTTGACCAATGATTACCGTCTAGACATTATGAATAACACAATTACAACAGGGGATAATTCTCCATTGACAGTTTATGATTATGCATATGCACACGTAGAAGGCAATGTGATGAGCGGTGCAGAAGAGGGTTCTGGAATTCAGGTTGTTTCAGACCCATATACTGGCCCAACAGAGGTCCGCATCACTAACAATGTAATTGGTCCAATTAGTGGATATAATGGAATTTGGGGTGTTGGATCTTTTGATATGCATGTAGATAACAATACAATTCAAGAGATTAATCGAGAACCATTCATTGTTGGTGAATATCATTTCACAGATAGTGGTTGGTCGGTTGGTGCCCCGCATCCCGCCAGAGCTACAATTGTCGATAACGTGATTAACAATGTTTCAGGAACATGTGATTCTGATGTGGTTTGGGACGAGTCATTCCCGTGTCCAGCATTTCATATATTCCGCTCTAGTGCATCAATCAAAAGAAATACCGTCACAGGCGTTGCAGGTGATGCAATAAGGGCAATTGGCGCCCTAATTGACGTACAGGATAACCAATTTACTGTTGGTGGTCAAGGAGCCAAAGTTGTCGATCATAGTCACGAGTTTGCCTCACTTGGATTTTTCTCTGGAAATCAGTGGCTTGGTGTTTCAGATATAATTTACAATATCACAAAGAGTTCTGTGACAATTCAATCTGAGACAATCCCGCCACTCTCTGGAGCAAATTCCAGCATGCCAATTCAGTTGGTATGGGATCGAGGAGAGGCCTATCATTACAATAACTGGGATAACCAAGTTCTCCTTCCACCTACTACCTCAATGCCTCCAAAAGATTTCCCGCTATCTCTTCAGGCAGTAAATAATTCAACAGTGCTAACCTATGCTAACATGTCTGGTCTCTCACTTTCTAAGATTGAGATTGGTGCCTCCCCTAGTATTTGGTCTGTTCAAGTTCGCGAAGCTTCTTTGGTTAGAATAAGGGCTACAGTGGGAGGTGTTAGGGTTCCAGATGCTACAATTCTACTAGAGGATGCTCATGGGAATGACATTTACAACATGAAAACCGATTCCCAAGGATTCGCGCCTTGGGTGGCGCTTCCTTCTGATTTCCATCTAGACATAAGAGGTAATGGAAATAATCCAGACGGTTTTGCAGATGATGTAGGCGAGGATTCCTGTTCCGACGGAATGGATAATGACGGTGATTTGTTTTATGATAGTGCAGACCCCGATTGCAATCAGGGTCCAGGTACGCGTGAAATGTCGAAGTATTATGTGACGGCATACAAATTTGGTAAAGGATATTACCGTACTTATTTCAATTTGACAGGTTCAAATTATGAAGACACTCTTTCATTGAATAATCTAGCACCCACAGTTGTTGTTACTCAAGAAGATGGGCATTCATTCAAGAGGCAAATTAACTTCACAGGATATGCTTGGGATGGAGAGATTGGGACGGGTGTTTTCGTTGATGATGAACAAGCAAGATGGGATCAGCAAGGAATTGTTGAGAGAATCGAAGTCAAGACACCAGATTCCAGTTCATGGCAGGATGTCAGATATGCTGTAGATAGCAGCGGTGCTAATGGCGAAGTGACTTACAATAATCGTCCATTCAAAAATTGGTATTTTGGTTACGATATGTCGGATCAGCCTGAGGGTGACTATACTTTCGACTTCCGGGCTTTCGATGGTGTAGATTATAGTTCAATTATCACTAGAACAGTCAAATTGAATACTAATCCAGCAACCATCAATGTTGCATCACCAGTCAATGGTTCTATGCATAATTCTGGTAAAGTAGTCTTTTCTGGTAACGCTCATGATGATTACAATGGTGCTTTAGGTAGTGATATCCAAGAGATCCATTTCCTCATGTCTAGCCCCACATGGTCTACAACCACTACTTCAATTTCTAGACCACTGGATAATGATGGTAATCCTATTGGAAGCCTATCTGAATGGGCATGGGAATGGGATTTCTCAATCATGCCAAAAGTTCGTGAAGTTTGGACATTTACTATTTGGGCATCTGATTCTGGTTATTGTATAGAGGAAGTGGATATTTGCGAATCTGTCTATTTGGAGTTAGATATCGATAACAGTAATGCTGCCCCAGTGGTTGCCTTGTTGGCACCATATGATGATGAGGTAATTACAGCAAGTTCAGAAACATTAATTTCAGGTATTGCCAGTGATACAGATGGTCAAGTAAGCAGGGTCGAAATCAAAATCAGAGACCCACAGGATGGACTTAGAGAATTACCCAATGCTCCGCCATATGTTACCTCAATTGCTGCTAATGGACTTTGGAGTGCTTCTTGGGATACTAGTAATCTGATTCATGATTTCCATTATCTTATCAGTGCTCGTTCCTTTGATGGACATTCATACAGTGATTGGAAAGAAGTGGAAATAGTAATTCATAATCCACCAGATGCAGATAACCGAGCACCTTTGTTCAATAACACTGGATGGATTGGGGAAGTAATCATCTTCTGCGAGGAAGGTAGCCAATCTCTAGAGAGATGCGGGGGTGGCGGTTCGGTTGAATTAGCCCCACACTTCTCAGATATTGATGGCGACTCTCTTGATTTCGATGTATGGGATGACCCTGATGTAATTGGTAACAGTGACTTGCAACATGATCAGAGGTGTTATGATTTGATTTCTGTGGATATCAATGGCCGTGCCACTTATGACCCCGTGGGCATGTCTTTCCACACCACTGATATGGATTTGTGGTCCTGTGAGGGGATGAAGTTCATTGCTAGAGATGGTTCAAGTACAGCATACAGCATGAATGTTGACTACACTGTTAGGGCAGTATCATTTACCGTAGATAGAATAGATGGGATTTCAGAAATAGGCGGAGATGACATTGTAATTTTCTCTGGCCAAGGTAGGCCTGGAGTAGAAGTTGTTGCACGTTCAACAAATACTGGACTTAGATTAAATAACACATTAGTTGGAGATGATGGGGTTTGGACCATCGAAGTACCTTCTAGAAAGTTCGAGGATGGATTGAATACAGTTAATTTTGAGTATGATAATAACCCCACCGAAAAATCACTATCGGTTCAAGTAGGTGCTGCTGATGAAGACAGTGGTCTTGGTTGGATTTTATGGGTTATAATTTCAGTAATTTCTCTAGCAGTACTAGGCGGTGTATTCATGTTCTTCTTTGTTGAATTTGAAGATGAAGAAGAAGAGGAAGATGATGAAGAAAAGCCTCAAGATGCTACAGACACATATGCATGGGGTCAAGCAAATCAGCCACAGGTTCAGCAACAACAAGTTGCGGCACCGGCGGCGGCAGCGCCTGCACAGCCTGTCGCAGCAGCTCCCCAGCCAAGTTATCCTGGCTGGAAGTGGGATGCTGAGAGTAACCAGTGGGTGCCAGATCAGTGATTAATCACACATTCAATCGTAACTATTGAATGCTAGTAGGTAAACTATCGAATAGGGGGTAATAGTTTGGCAATAGCAAAACCGGGCGTTCAGGAGAGAATTTTGCTTCATTTGAGGGATTATGGTGATTATTCAGATAAGGTGGAAGTTCCTTTTGCTCTTTCTCAAATGGGGATAGCAAATGCCGTTGCAATTGCTAGAAGTAATGTTCCAAGAGCGATTGCAGGTTTGAAGGATCAAGGGCTTCTAGTTGAGAGACAAACGCATGTTACAGGAGTTACAAGAAAAAGAAAGGCGTATTTCCTTACAGATTCAGGTATGATTGTTTCAGATGAAACTTGGGAGCGTCTTTCAGGGCACCCAGTGAGGTTAATCGGCCAAGAGGGGACAACAGAACATACAACATTAGCCAAAGCAATTGAGAGCACACCATTCACCATTCGAGCAGTGGATATTATTCGATATATGGATGATAATGGATTGGTTGATTTGCGATCTCTAAATCCAGAATTAATAGAGAGAGATTTATCCAAACACGTCGAAAAACAATTGGTTACTTCTTTGGGGGATTTGCCTCGCCTTCGTAGTTTCTATGGTCGTGACAATGAGGTAAAGACAATGGTAGATTTACTAAATGCACGTTCAACCACAATCCTAGTTCCAGGTATTGCAGGTATTGGTAAAACTGCTTTGGCAGGTAAATTGATTGAGACCTATACTCACCAGAGGAATTTACTATATCATAGAGTTCAGGATTGGGAGGGCTCTAGGGCATTCCTTGAGGCGTGCGGAGAATGGCTCACCTCTATTGGTGATGACGCACTTTCTACATACCTGACAGTAACTCCAGTACCAGTTGCTCAAATGGCTGTTGATTTGATTGTAGATGCCCTAGCAGAAGTTCCTGCATTAATTGTTATTGATGATTTGCACAAGGTTGCTGATGATGTCCTATATGCAGTTATTAGGGGTTTGAATCAGAGAATTGATGACATGGATGAGACTGGTTTGATACTTTTCTCACGTTCATTTAGAGAGGTGGTTCCATTAAGGGATGCTGAAGGAAAAATCACTACCCTAGTAGTCCCTCTTGATGGATTGGATAGGGAGGCGTGTAGGAACCTACTACCATCCCTAGAGCCAGTAGATGAAGTGACTTACCAACATATATACGGACTTTCAAGAGGTCATCCTTTGGTGCTAAATCTAATTGACAGGGGTTCTATTGGCACCACATTTTATGAGACTCTTGAGATGTATGTCGAAAAAGAGATTTTTAGTAAATTATCAGGTGCTGAAAAACGTCTCTTGGGAGCCCTTGCTGTTTTCAGAGAACCCATGCCATTAGATGCTCTAAGTGGCCATGATTTAGAGACGGATTTATTGGATGATTTAGTCGAAAAGGGATTGGCTAGACAAGCAGATTCTGAGATGTACGATGTTCATGATTTGATTCGTGAATTTCTAACCAGATCACTTGATGAAGGTACGAATAATGAACTCCATGCAAAAGCGGTTGATTGGTATAGGACTAGAAGAAGTAGGCCGGAGGAACAGATTGAGTTTCTTTTCCATCTATCTCATTCGGGTGATACAGAGGAACTTGGTGAGGAATTATCAGTGGCTGGGGCCGAACTAGTTCAAGCAGGTCATATGGAGTTGTTTTCAATACTAGATTCTGTAGAAAGGGAATCTGTAGGGGCGAAAGCATGGCCTATAGTTCTAGAATTGAAGTCCAATATTCTCTCAATGCAAGGTCGTTGGAATGAAGCCGAAGAACATTATAATGAGGCAATAGGAGTTCTGGGCTCTTCTAAGGAGGAGGAGTTGATGCGAGCCAGAATAAAATCCAGTCTTGCAGATATTTCTGTAACTATTGGCCAATCTGATGATGCTCTTAATCTCCATAAAGAGGCGTTAGAGTCATTCATCAAACTCAATGATCCACGAGGCGCTGCAAGAACTTACAACAATATGGGATATATTTATCGAAGACAACGTGACGATAAGAGGGCATTGGAAGTATATGCAAATGTTGAAGGATTATTGAATTCAGAAGAGGACCCCGAATTAGTAGAATCTCGGATTAAACTTGCAGCAGCCTTCTTGGAGATGGGGGAGTTAGATCGTGCTAAGGAGCACGCATTCAAAGCCCATGACGAAACAACTGCGGGAGATGATGCAGTACTTCATGCAAGAGCAAGGGCTGTTTTGGGAAGGTTCTATTCAAAGACTGGTGATCCAGAACTTGCTTTACACCATTATACAGAAGCTTTGGATGGTTTATCAGATCAACAAGATAGCCATGCTGAAGTTGAAATTACTTTACTACTAGGGGAGGTACTCGTTGATTCTGGTCGTAGTGATGAGGCAATGGAATGCTACCGTGAAGCTCTTGTATTAGCCGAATCTAACGATTATAGGATGTTAATAGGTGAATTGCTTGCCAGGTTAGGAGAAGCCGCGCCAGATAAAAGCCGTAGGATGGAATATCTACAACGTTCTCTGACGGTATTTAGGGAACTAGGTGCTAATGATAGAATGAGGGATATTCAGTCTAAGGTCCACCGTGCATTGATGGGTTAGAATCCTGGCTGGTTAGTAGTGATAGTGATTGTATTATCTTGTAAAACCACCCAAATTTGTTCAATTCCAGCCAATTCAACTTCTCCGTGATGGTAGGTATTACCAGTAGAAGAGATGTCCCTAGTGGCTTTCATGTTTGAACTATAATCTTGCATGACCAAACCACTATCAGTCAACAACATTCTGAACTTGAGATTAACAGCGTTTGAGAGAAGCAAATCCACAGGCTCTGCATATGTGGCATTTCCATCAATCCTACTAACAACATCTGCTCTTTCAATAGCGGCAGCAACAGAATCAAGGTTCTCTTCCATTGCTTGTTCCATCCAAACATCACCTCTAGCATCCTGCATTTCCCAAGTCCAGACACTAAAGAAGGACATGAAAGACAAGCCTAGTAGGAATGTAAGAACATAGCCGATTTCAGTTGCCGCCGCTAAAGTATCGTTGGTCAAGCACCTATCTCTCCTCAACCGACCACCTCTGTTGAAATTGTCAATTGGCTTAATTGAAGATTGAAAAGAACCGGCTCGCCCGATGCGTGATAGATGGCTTCTGAACTAGTATGGGTCAATTGAACCCACCCAACATAGTCATCTAGCATTTCAATTTGGCCAGGGAAGGTCAGCCAGTCAGATGAAAATGACAACTCCTGAGACGATTCCGCAGCAATTGCGGCCCCATAAGGGCCATCCCATCCTCTGCGAATTTCATATCCCATTACAGACACCAGTTGCTCCCTTTGATTCAAAATCACTGTTAGGTCCACTTCGCTGTTTCCAAGCGAGGAACTGTAGTCAGGCATTGTTAAAGGAATTGTGACAGCAAGTCTTGGCCCGGGGCCTTCTCTAGCAGGTGGTAAGGTTAGAACATCAGGTTGAAATTCTGGATGGTTTGTTCCAACAAAACCACCCCTATATCCAATTTCCATTCCAGTAATTGAACTCTTGAAAACATAGTTCAATCTTGGAAGGTGTGCCCCCCATGCTGATGCTAACGTATGGTGAGGGTCTCCATTGTGTGGCCCAAATGCCTTAATTGATATTCCTAGAGGGTGAGAACCATCATTCCATGCATCCTTTACTCGGCTACTAGATTGTTGGGATAAGTCACTCCATGGGAGAGTTATTTCAATCCACCCAGATGCTCTATATCCGACAGGTAGGCACCTTTCATTCCCATCATGATTGACTTCCATCATTCCATCCATGCCAGAAGATGAGATTATTCTAAATGGTGCATCAGTGATGAAATCACTCGAATTAACAAGAGTTCTAACTAAATTTGAAGGTGTTGCCGATAATCTAGTTACATGACTCCTAATTGTATCATTGAAAACGATATGAGGGGTTTCGTTTGCACCTAGGTCTGCTAATATTGTCAATGATGTCTCAGGGCTGGCTGGCTGAATGATTAGCAATTCCTCACCCGCTGATGTTGGTGTAGAGAAGGAATGTTGCAGACCACTAGACATTCCGCTATCAGTGGCAGGGATCATGTCAATTGAACCAGTACGGTAGGTTCCGCCAATATCTTCTGGGAGCCAGTGGATTGTGACTGGTCCAGTTGCTAAGATATTATTAGCCTCATTCCATGAAATCCTTGTTGATCCTTGTGCTGGGACTGTATTGAAAAGGCCGTCAATTTCTATCGCAACAGAAGTTGTGGCGGCGTTTTCAACTAATATGCTTCCTTCAGCAGAAGGCAATGTGTATGCAACACCAACCCCCCTTCCATTATCATCGGGCCAAACGGTGGAACCCGAATCATTCCCCCAAACCATCATCAATCTGGCAGGGGCGCTAGAATGAATTTGCATCACATCTCCATGACTTGCTACTAAATTTGTGCTCCACGTTGATGGGCTTCCAATACTAGATTCATCTCCTGAAGATGATAAAGAATCCCAACTTACTCGAGTTAAATCATTACTTACTAGGTATAGGCTAACATCACCTGTGGGCAGTGGAACAGTCCAAGAACGTCCTAATCCATCATTAGGATTAGCTAAATCAGGACTGATTACAGTAACTCCACCTTCACCACGGATGAACAGAACTTTTAGAGGTCCATCAGATTTTATCCAGTTCTCACTACTTACTGATGTTGTTAGTGATTCCCCTGGCCTCAGGGAAAATTCAGTTTCAGTTCCGTCTCCATGAGACTGAGTTACAGTCGTTGCGTCTAGTGGTTGTTGTAGGGTTGTAATGGGTGTTGCAAGAACAGTCCCATCTAGTGAAGGGATTCTGTAATTCCATAATGCTTCATTACTAGCTCTCAAATCAGAGAAGCATATTGCCGAAACCTCGCCATTCGGATATCTAAATCGTACTGAATCATCTAAATCCAGTAAATCATCTAGGCGAAGACTCCCCCCCTCAACGAATGAAACAGAGTACCATGTACCACCACGCTCGAAGTTCCACCCTAGTTCGCCGCTATGGGGTCGCAAAGGTAGGGTTGCAGAGTCGCCAGGTAGGCCAGTTTCCGAAATCCTCACAGTTTCAGAAGCTAAATCAGACATTTGGCCTGCCATCGCCTGCCTTTCAACAGAACCATGCTTCTCGTTAATGACTGGAGTAATTGTTACCATCATTCCTGAAATAATTGCTAGGACTCCTGCAAATAGTAGGACTGTTGCAATGGCTGCAGAGACTGCCTCATCATCATATCTTCTACGCATCAGTATACCTCCACTGATTGAAGTGTGACAACTAATTCAAATGGGATATTGCTGGGGTATAATGTGATTCCATCTAGTCCTGACAATCTCTCATGTGGTCCGAAGTCATGGTAATCTTCTAGGGTTCCGCCGGCTAGGAACAGCTCGTAATCACCAGTCCATTGGTGCGTATATTGAGGGGCAATACTTGGGTCGCCAGCTATATCAAACTCAAGAATTAAATTACGTGCTTGTTGATTGAAGAGATTAACTTGGCCATTTGAATCGATATGCACATTTGTCATCTGCCTACTTGCAGATTCAGAAATCTCAACATCGAGTAATATTAGCGTTACTCGGGATGAACCATCGAGTAAGATATCGTTACGAAGACGGGGGAATTGTTTGACATCGATTGAATTACCAGGGAGTGTTTCAATTCTAGCACTATTAATCAGGTCTACTTCAAAATTACCTTTACTCAATTCATTATTCAGCCTTATTCCATCTAGTGAAACTTGGATAAAGCGATGGGAAATCGTCCCATGAATATCTTCAACTTCAATTACTACGTTACCAATTAAAAATCCTTCAACGGTTATATTTCCTGAACCACCTGTCAAGTCAAACGACTGTGTTCTATTGTCGTCTGTTATTCTCACAATACTTGCAGTTCTGTTTAGGCTTGAAACAGTGACAAGGTTCCCGTCAAGAGCAACAATTGTTCTATCGCTCCCTCCTATATCTGCCTGTATAGTCCAAGTTTCAACATCTCTCAAAGGGGTCATCGAACGAGATAATTGGACGTTTTGCTGAACAAGCCCAGTCCCTTCTGGGGACTGTGCCGCAATTAGAATTCTGTCATTGAGTTGTGTTGCAGCTACTGATCCGGCGGACCACTCACGGTTATCTCCAATATCTTCTAGAAAAGGTCCGAGAAGGACGAAAACACCGCCAATCACCATGACTACCATGGCAAGTAACATGGTCACGCCTAGAATCTCGCTGACCGCATCTTCTCTCTGGCAAACGCTCCGCCGCACATGGGTGACTAGAGTCACCCATTCTTATGGGTTATCTGCGAGGGACATCGCCGAAGGCTATAGTTAGAGAAATTTGAAATATTCGTAACTATGTTTAATCAACTAATTTTAACCAATTTCTCAGGTTCAGATTGTCCTAGATAATGTGAAAATTCAGGCCCATCTTTTTTACTAATTGAGATATCTCCATCAAACACCTCATCTATTTCCAAAAGAACCTCACTTTCTGCGATGTGGGGTGCGTTGTTTTGTTCAGAAAGGTGACACAGGACTATGCTGCGGGTGTTGTTATTCGTTACATTAGCTAACAACTCTGCAGTCTGTCTGTTTGACAAGTGCCCGCCCCGCCCCGAAATTCTCTGTTTCAACTGATCAGGGTATGGTCCATTCCACAACTTTTTGGTATCATAATTGGCTTCCAATGAGATGTGTACGCATTCAGACATATGGCGTACTAATTCATCATTCCAGGAACCTAAATCAGTGACTATTGCCGCACGTTCCCCGCCGTGGCTAGCGATAAAACCAACATTGTCTGCACCATCGTGATTTACAGGAATGGGTAGTATGCTTAAATCGGATCCGAATTCAATTCTATTTAGCGGTTCAAAAATTCTACATTCATTTACGGGATCCATTCCAAGCCTTGCACAAGTTTCAAAATTAGATTGCAATTTTGTACCCCATCTTTTCTGGGTAATCATTGCCCCCCTTGAATGATCAATATGATGGTGGCTGATGAGTATAGCATCGATATCTTCGGGGCTAATTTCAAGTAAGGATAATCTCTTCTGGATTTGCTTTCCAGAAAACCCACAATCAATCAATACTTTTGTCTCATCAGTGGCTAGTAATGTCGCGTTTCCACTGCTACCAGAGCCAAGGTGAGTGATTGAGAGAGTCATGGCGGGTTGTTCCGCAACAAGTACCCTCTTTGAATGAGACCCTCATGTCAAAGTCAATAATCATGTTTTGCGACCTTTTCGATGAAGCCGTAACAGTATAAAACCCAAATTAATTGCACCATAAAATATTATATTTTTCCTAAAAATCGCTCATTATGCTATTTTTTAGATTAATAAATTGATTTGCGCGTACGAACTATGCTCCATCACCATCATAAGGCAACCCGTAGGGTTGTGTGGTAGCAGCATATGCTATAGGTGACCAAATGCGCCGTAAACAGACAGTTCTCTTCATAACTTTGCTATTGATTGGAAGTCTTTCTTTTGTCTCGATGACTAGGCCTTCGTCACAGGTTGATTCGGTTCATCCCGATGATACTACAGGTGAGGGCCCCCCTGTGACAGATACTGATAAAGATACTATTCCAGATCTTCACGAACAATTGTATAGTGTTGATAGGAACATTACATTGGATGATGTTGTCTATACCATCAAGGGTTTGGATTATGAAAATGCGTCCGACAATGAATCTGACTTTGATAATGACGGTTTGAGTTCTTTGGAAGAATATTGTTGGCCTTATGATTTGGATCACTGTTTCACTGAGAGAAAATCGCTAACAGGAATGCCTCCAGAATTAACTGATTCAGGAATGCGTGAGTTTCTAGATCCTAGATTAGCTGACACCGATGGTGATGGCCTTCCAGATGGTTATGAGATTTGGATGTGTACTAGGGAAACAGGTGAAATGAACGAATCCCACGCTTGGGAATGTGATGGATTTGACCCACTTAATTCTCATGATGGGCAAAATGACTCTGATCGATGTTGGGATGGAGAGTATGGTTGCGGGGATGGATTTGATGTTGATAGAGATGGAATTATTGAGCAGCACGAGTGGTATACTAACTCAGAGGAATACAACTATGGCGCCCCAGATAATTGGACTACCGAGATACATGGATTAAGGTGCTTAGAATTAATGGATGCTTGTGCAGAAAATGTTTCGAGGCCGACAGGCCAGCCAGGTTGGCTTGGTACAGACCCTTTACGAAATGACAGTGATTTCTACTACTGGTCAGGGAGTAGAGAATTAGCAAAGAGTAGCCGTGGTGATTGGATAATTGATGGCTGGGAGGTATTTTTTGGACTTGATCCTCTCAACGAAAGTGACAGTTTGCTGGATAGTGATTCTGACGGTTGGGATTTAAATCGTGACGGGATGATAATACCGGATGGTTCGAGAGCCACGATATATATCGGTGAAGAATATTCTAATTTGGAGGAATATATGGCTTTCATGGATAATGGTACATGGGTTAGGGCTGGTTTGAAATCAACCCACCTTGGTTCTCCTGATTCTGAGGTTACAATGTATGACCAAGGGACAAACCCTAGGATAATGCATCATGATGTTCGCTCTCTACAAGTGGATGATAGCCTAGGGATCATTTACGTTGGAACAAAGAGGGGGGTTACCATCTTTAATCCAAGTAATGGCGGTAGTTGGGATTTGGCTCTGCCACCAGGGGGTGAATTGAATGACATGTTGTTGTGGGAAGATCAGGGCGGGGAGAAGAGATTGATTCTTGCTACTGATGAAGGCATTGAGGTATGGGCACTTGCTGTAGATGGTTTTCTTAACCCAAATATACCAATTACTGTAATAGAAATAGCTGACGTAAATGGTTTGTATCAATTATCAACAGGTTCATCTAATCTTGATTTACTGGCTGCTGGTCTAAATTCTCAAGTTTGGACCTTGTCTATTGATGGGGCTGGCCAAGTTTCTAATCTAAGGGTGGCTGAAACATTAGTAGAGGCTCTTGAATCTGAAAATGCCTCAATTCAAGCACTAGTACACACATCGGTTAACGGTGGCTCTCAGAAAATGTACATAGGGACAGATCACGGATTTGTCGTTGCTAGTACTGATGATGCTGTTGGTGATTTTCCTGTAATGTGGATTTTCAATCAGACCGATTCAGAACAATATGTCCGCCAAGCCGAACCACCTCAGGATATTCTTGATTCCGCCAACATTAGATCGATAGTCTTGGATGGCCCTAGACAACCAGATGGCTCAATATCTAGCGTTCAGACTCTTTGGATTGGTACAGGTAGTGGCGTTCATCAATTCTCACTTCTTGATGAGGCGGATCCAGCAATCGCTTTCTCCAGAGATAGGATGTTAAATTTAGATAATGATTTGGATGGTGCAAATGATGTACATACGATACTCCCCCTAGGCGATGAAGTAATAATTGGTTCGAGGTATGGTACATGGGTTCTCGATGGCGATCATGCTCGTTCTCTAGGTGTAGATGAACAACAGACTAGGATTCCAGGTTTTGTAACCGAACTGGTAGTAATGGATGTTAACGGGAATGAAACAATCTTTGCTGGATTGTATCCTGGTCGCTATTCAAATAGAATGCTAATCAACCCGTTCAGCAATGATTCTGATTTAGATGGTATGCCAGATGGTTGGGAAAATGCGCATGGTTTGGACCCAACAGATCCGTTCGATAGAGATGAAGATTTGGATGTCGATGGAATTAACATCAATCCTTATGTGGATGATTTGATAGATCATAATTGGACCAATCTGGATGAATTCCGGTACATAGCGAGTACTCCTGAAGGTTGGAACGGAACAGATCCAAGACTTTCTGATACTGATTCTGATGGGTTGCTAGATGGTTCTGAGTATTGGGGATGGTTTTTCGATGAAACTAACTTCACTTGCCATTATGAAATTGGTGAATATGTTTGCGATGATGCAGAAGGTGAGGCTGCTGCCCAAATTTACGCTGTAGGTTATCCTGGCACCCAAGCTAGCGGAGGTACCGATTTAACAACAGACCCAACAAATGCTGATACCGATGGAGACGGAATGCCAGATGGTTGGGAGATTGCTAACCGTCGTTGGATTGGAACTGAGTTCCATGGGGGTAATGAATGGTCCCTTAATCCGAGAGATCCAAGTGATGCAAATGAGGATGCAGATAGTGACGGCTTGACCAATCTTTGTGAGTATCAGTGGGAACAGTTGCTTCAGGTCGCGTTAGTCGATGGTTTGCCGTCGCATGGCGAAACTGCTGAAGCCGCCGCATCATGGACAAAAATTGATCCAAATAATCCAGATTCTGACGGCGATTCTTTACCTGATGGTTGGGAATCTCGTTACTCCTGTGTTTGGTTGATTGATAACGTAGGGATTAATCCTCTGAATGGCAGCGATGCTCTTTCTAATCCTGATGGCGATGGCTATGATTCCAATCACGATGGAAATATTACATCTGATGAAGAATTCAATAATTGGATGGAATACCACATCAAGGACAATCAAATTTTTGGCAACTATACCGATTCAGGGGCTCAGATGCCAACCAATTTCACAACATCCCTTTGGGATCAAACATGGTTATCTAGTGCATCTCGCCCATTTGGTGAATTTGTTAGTGATAACACATTATTTTTTATGCCGGGATTGATTTTGACAGATCAAGGTTCCTCGGATCCTCTTTCATCAGATAGTGATGGAGATGGAATGCCCGATGGTTGGGAGGTGTGGCATGCAAGGTGGGACACTTTCGATTCAAAATGGTCTCTTAATCCGGTAAACGAGAGCGACATATTTGAAGATCCGGATGGGGATGGTATGACCAATTGGGAAGAATACAACACTGTTAATGCCAACCACACTGAAACAAACGAGAATCAAACTAGCCCCCAATATCATCCTTTCAAACTAGGTAACACAATAATCCTCACTCCTTGGAATCAAGCTACTGGCACGCTATCATTTGGAAGCTACATAACTCCAGAGCAATATTTGCTAGGTGGCCCTACTTGTGACCCCAATAATCCAGATAGTGATGGGGATGGTTTGCTTGATGGGATTGAGTTACTTTTCACGCAGTGGAACTCTACTTTCTTGAATTGGTCCTTGAATCCACTAGTTCCTGGTGATGGGGGTGGCGATGGAGATCAAGACGCATTAACAGATAGACAGGAGTTGAATCTGACATATGAGAATCCACTAAATGGTGGGCTTGCTCCACCAGACGCTCCGAAGATGTGGGAGGAGGCATATACAATAGAACCACAGAATTTCACTAGTCGTATGCAGTCCATTCTAAGCAGCAAACTAGGGAGGGCTTATCTAGCTCTTGAACAACATTCTGAATGGGTTAGTTCTGGCATGGCAGGTCCTTTACTTTCTACTCTTATTGGAATAACAGATCCAACAAATAACGACACAGATGATGATGGGATGATTGATGGTTATGAATATTGGTTCACCGAATGGGACCTTGATGGTAATCGTTGGTCTATGAACCCATTGACTCAGTCAGATATAGATGCAGATAGTGACAATGATTCATTTGATTGTAATGGCGATGGCGTAATCCAGTTGAGTGAGAGATATACAAATTTGAAAGAATATGAGGCACGTCTATATGGTAAGGAATCTATGAGATATTTATTCCCTCCGGGAATGGGTATTATCGACTTCGGGGATGATGCAATAGCTGCCCAAATGAGTGAAAATAGCCTCACATGGAGTCAAGCCAGGGAAGCAGTTGTGAATATTTTTGCTTCAAAAGATGTAACCAGTTCAGAACGACTTAACAGGATTAATACAGCATGGGCCGACAATTTCAACATCAGCCTTCTTGGAATTTCAGACCCAACTCATCCAGACAGTGATTTAGATGGTCTTCCAGATGGTTGGGAATTCTGTTATGGGTCATATGATGTTGTATTGCCGGTTGATGAATATCGTTGGACACTAAATCCTGTTAACCCTCTTGATGTTGATTATGACCCAGATGAAGATGGTTGGTTCGACAGAACCAGTCAGGATATGCCTGCCGAACAGGGTTCTTGGGATAATCATATTTTCACCCCAGGTGGGATTGACGCCCAATATTCTCCTGCCAATACACCACTTTTCTTTACAAACTGGATGGAGTATGACAATGGTACTCGGCCTGATTTGAATGATACAGATGGCGATGCAGTTAACATGATTCGGGTTGCAGATCAATCAGATGCTACACTAACTGCTGACTATTACAGGAGTTGGGATTTGACTGATGGCAGAGAAGTTTTCAAGTATGGTAGTGATGCAACTACTAATGATACAGATTGGGATATGTTACCTGATTGGTATGAACTTGAATTTGGATGGAATGAAACAAACGATAACTGGTCTTCTTATCAACAAGTTGAGGTTGTTTGGGAACAGTATTCGATTCTTGGAAGCATTGCAATGAGGCCATTGCATAGTAATGGCACTTTACTTGAGAGGCCCATTCTAAATTGGACTTGGGTTACTTTTGACCCAACTGACCCCTCTGATTCACTGGCGGATCCTGATAAGGATGGAAATTGGGATTGCAGTAACGCCGGTTGTACATACACTCCGTACAACAATTTCCAAGAGTTCTTCGGTTTGACAAATCAATCGATTACATCTTCCACATTGGCGCGTGCTACACCTGTTACTATTGCAGGCACTACTCCTCCAATCCAGATTGTTCCTCAAGAATGGTGGGAACTACAGGGAGCCTTGTTAGCCAAAGGAAGAGGAAATGAATATGATTGGAACTATCTAAGGATGAACAGAATAAATCAGAACGATGAACTATATGCATTGATAGTAGATGATCACGATACAGATTATTTGACAATTAATGGCGTTGATGACACGCCTCTTACGAAAGGGGATTGGACTGCTGATTGGAACCGTGTTTTTGGTGACCAGTATCACATGCCCAATGTCGGCCTAGGGGAGATGGTCTATGGTTGGTGGTTGTTAGATTATGATGGTGACATGATTGCTGATGGTACAAATCCACTCAAATGGGACACTGACGGCGATTGGTTGAATGATTGGTTTGAGATTGAAAATGATATGCTTGATGGAGTTCGAGGTAACGGCCCGTCCCCCATTAGGTACGATGACAGGACTACCAATTCAGGTTGAATTTAGATAGGCATTTTCTTCTCAAATATTGTAGTTTGAGTAAAATGAAATACATTTTTTTTGATTATATCTCATCTGGCCGTAGGCCAGATTGATCATTCCATGTGTGGGGAGATTTGAAAGGTAGGGAGAATGTGTGGATTAGTGAGGGGATGATTTGTCAGGTCAAGTGAATAGAAACAATATTCCATCCATTCTTGTTTTGATTTTTATTTTGGCATCTTTGTCACCAATGCTAATTTTTGCATCCGATGAGGTTGCAGCATCTAGTGGGACTAGGCATATTTACACCTTTACTGATGGTTCTACTGAGGCAATTGCAGTTTATCAAAGTGGCCAGACTGCTACAAATATCAAAGTTGCATTACCTAGGGGTGCCGAGGTCACAGACGTTGAAATGACGCTTTCCGGAGCGTCCTCGACTGGTTGGAATCAGATACAACATTCATCAAGAACAGATTGGTTCTCTGGTTCTGCAATTGATACAGACAAGCGTTCAGATTCTGTTACTCTTGCTTTGGATTCACCGTCCTACAATTTTTCCTCACATGGGGTCAATGATGAATCTACGAGTGGAGCCGCCTGGCTAGACAACAGTTCTTTCAGCATTAGGCAGCCAAGAACTTCTAACGCGTCTGAGACAAGATTTACTCCACAAACAACTGTTACATCTCCATTTGCAACATACGGTGCTGGAGCAACCCTAAACTATCGCGGATGGACCTATGTTTCAACATTCTCTGGGACCAATCTTAATCAATTAATTAAGAAGACTTATCCAAATAATTTGACAACGGCATCTTCTGTTACGTTTGATGAAGGCAGCTGTAATATTCCAAACCCGACAGGTCCAACCTATTACTCATATTATGGGTTCAGAGATTGGACTATAGGTGACGATGAGAAAATGTATGGGATTTTGGGACTTAATAGGCAATACTCATCAATCACAGATTTGGTCCTTGTCGTAATGGATATTCGTTATGAAGATGTTTGGACATGTCTTAACACGTACGATATCTCCACTAATTCATTTGGCCCTTATACTGGTATTTCATATGATAGGAGTAGAGATGTTATTTGGGTACTGCATTCAGTTAGGAAGTCAGTCACGCCCTATACTTTCAATTCAGATGGGACCTTTGATCGGGACACTAATACACAGTATGACTACTTCTCTAGTTATTCCGAGCAAAATGGTCTTGTGGCGCACAACAATATGTTCTTTTTCCGTAGCAAGTATAGTTGGGCCCAGGATAGGTTAGAAGCTTATGCAATCAGTGGTACATCTACAACATTGGTGAAGCAGACAGGGGAGCGTTCGATTAGTGCCAATGGTTTTGGAATATACTATGATGGTGAAAGAATTTCACTAATTGACCATTACCAATGGTCGGCTAGATATCATCGTGAATTCGGGACTGGGTGGGCCTATCCTATATCTCCTCAACCAGGGACTTCAACTTGGATATCAGAACCCATTCAAACAAATTCTGATGTATTGGTAGCAAATATAGAAACATCTTGGTCGATTACATCTGCTGGAGACCGTGTGGATTATTGGGTGAGTTCTGACAATGGCACGCACTGGATACAGGTAACCAATAACGAGACAGTTCACTTTCCAAACCCGGGAAATCAATTGCGCTGGAAAATCCAATTGATTGGTGGTACTGCGGTATCTTGGTGGCTTTCGTTAGAATATGGGACTGAATATCATTCGTCTGGAACATGGACCTCTGATGTAATCCAAACAGGGACTCAGGTAGGCACACTTCAGCCACAATGGACTTCAACAGTGCCTTCGTCGACCTCCCTTAGTGTTGAAGTTAGTAATGACAATGGAACAAACTGGCATAATGCAACTAACAATCAACTAGTGGAACTTCAAACTCAAGGTAATCGCCTAAAGTATCGCGTTAGCATGGCCTCAACTGATTCCAGTGTGACTCCGACTTTGGATACTTTCACGCTTGATTATGAAGAAGGTTATCCTACAGCTGTACGTTTGGATATAGGTGATGACAACTCCAATGAATTTAATGGCACTGGACTTCTAAATCAACCAATCGTGATTAGTGGTTCTTCATTAGTCAATGCTTTCAATCACAACATTCTCGATAATGGGATTGGTGTATCAAATGTAACATTAGGTATTTCTGCAGGTTCACCTGGGAGAATCAAGGTTTCGAATATGGATATTACCTACAGAATGAACACTCGAGCAGTAGATATTGAAGTTGAAGGTAACATGTTAGTTCCAGATGGTGAGAATCGAGTTATGCTCGTTAAGGTGGCCAAAGGGGACGAAGCCGATAGAATTACTCAAGTTCAGGTAGAGCTTCAGGCTAATGGTAGAAATAACTCGGTTCTTCAATGGCAGAGTGGCAATGTATGTGATCTTGTGAGTGATAATGACAACCTTGTTAGATTTGATGGGGCTAATTGCACTTCCTCTACTGATAGTGATGGCATTTTGTCTATTCTAATGCCGATTCAATCCACTTGGGAATGGGATGATGAGAGTAATGTGGAGGCCAAGATAACAGTAGACGATGATTTAGGGCGCCAAGTGAATAAATGGCTAACTTCAAATCTTGATTTAAAAATTGAGAATGACATTGCATTAATCAATTTGGGAGTCACTGATGAGACTGGAAGGGCCCTGCAGTCAAATGATTGGGTTCGTGGTGGTTTGCAACTAACGTTTCAAGGGGGAATAGTGTTTGAGGAAACTACCTATACTCCGGCAGCGGGTCAATTTAGCATAGAACTGACTGGTCAAAACCTATCTCTTAATGGTGAGCCAGAGGAGCCAGAAAAACAGTTTCACATCGAGTCAAATCCTAGCCATGGACAATATTCATTGACCATAACCTCTCCAATAGAATCATCGCAAGGAGGAATGTTATTTCGAATCAAAACTGTCAATATGCAGAATGGTTCAAATTATGTCAATCCGGATTTTAATTCTGTAAAAATTGTTCTTGATGGAAACAGCCCTCTTGTTATTGGTGCTAATCCTGAAGATGATTCTGAGAGGCATAAGGGAAACCCAGAACAGCCTATTAGAATTGTAGTGCAAGACTCTGTAGATCCCCCCACTCAACTTACACTTCACTATTGGCGGCAAGGTCAAGACGATTTGAATTACGATCAGATTCCAAATGAAAATGAATATGTTACACTGTTGCTAAGAACTCCTGAATTACAGCCTGGCGGAATTAATATCTTTGAAGGTCTAATTACTGATTCAATGAATGATCATGGGGAGTTGGTGTCTTTCTATCTCTCAGGGGCGGATGCACAAGGTAATCAGTTAGCCATGGGTGGTGAGCCAGTTTGTACAATTGACGATGCACCCTGTGGAAGTTTACCATCACAGAATGTGCCTTGCTGGGATTGTGATTTAGTCACATATCGAATCAGGGAGGAATTCGAGCCGATGTTAGTTATTGATGGTAATACTACAATTGTTGGTCATGATGACGATGAACCATTACATCCAGGCACAATTTACACCGCAAATCTTCGAGTTTGGGATAATAACGGCTGGAACGATATTGAGAGTTTGAAACTAGCTTTAGGAGATGATATTGACGCTAACGAAACTGCAATTTGGGCTAACTTTACCAAACTAGATGATGGTAATTTATCGATGATTTTGGAATCAGGAGGTTCAGGTCTAGCAGTATCCAATCTTTATAGTTCATTTTCTGTTTTCAATCAAACTACTATGGACTTACAAATCCAATTTCAACTTACTTGGTTGTTCCCTGAATCTTGGGATACAAATGGTGATGTAACTTTTCTTCCAATTGTTCAGGTATCTGATTGGCCTTGTAATTTGGATGAAATTGAACCGTGTTTTGAACATAGAAATGGTCTTGGCGACGACAGGTGGAGTTTAGATAATGATCTCCGTTTTGATATGTCACCTGGGCATTTTACAGCAATTGACCTTGCTACTGGTAGAAATTTATACACTGGTGGGGAGGAACAAGAAACGATAGCAGCAGGACAAGTGGTGAGAGTCAATGGCAGAATTTTGTTCAGTGAAGATGAGACTCCAGCTCCTGAGGGTGCTTTCGATATTGTGATTGGTAATCTAGAATTGGAATGGCGTGCAGTTCCTCGTGACGGGGGAGTTTTCACTAGTGATATTTTAGTTCCTAACGTTCGCAGTGGCCATCTAGATATGTTGGCATGGCTGGAGAATTTACCTGGCCTAGCTGGTGATGAAACAGAAGACCAACCTCGCATCCTTCTAGAAGTGGATGGTAATTCTCCCATAATTAATGCAATATTGCCCTCTGGTGACATAACAATTGATGAGGCTTCTTCAATTGACGTGTTCATTAATTCAAGTGATGATCACGGTTTCGATTCTCAGCGTAAGGCTGTACTACATTACAAGGTTAAAGCAGGTGAGTCTGAAGTTTCTAGGGGTTCTCAAGAGTTTGGGACATTACTAGAGCAATATGGTTACGGGCACTGGACTGGCGTAGTTGACCTTACGGATGGCGGAGTTACTGAACTTCTTCCTGGATACGTAGTTGACGTATGGGTTACCGGAGCCGATGCAGCGGGTAATCCATATGTTTCTGAAAACAATACTGAAAATAATCCTCTGTCTCAATGGCAAATCATCAGGATCGGGCCAACTGTAGATTTGATGGAATTAGATGTTCTTTGGTCGGATGCAACTCCTGTTTCTGGTGATAATGTGTCCTTAGAAATTTCCGGAACAAATCTAAATGGTGAAGAAGGCACTCTTACATTTGCTCTTCAACAGAGAACCAAGGATGGCGATTGGATAAACGTGGCTAACGCATCTGCTGACACACTCATTCGTCCAAATGGGGATTTCTTCACTGAAATTACTATCTCAACAGATGAGGTAGATGAAGAGACCGTAGAGAGATATCGTTTGGTTGTTAAGGACGGTCATGTGATTTTGGATAGAATGTCCCTAGATCCGTTAATCCTACAACCACCAGTTGCCCGAGACGGCCAAGCTATTTCTGAACAGTTCAGTGAGCAAACTGGTACAGTTTTGCTATATGTGGCTTTGATGGTTGCATTGATTGCTATAGTTGTACTAATTGTAATGAATAGGAAATTATCAATCGATGATGACGAGTCTGACCCGGCAGACCAAACGGTTGAGGTCACTTCAGAATTACAAGCAGCACCGCCACCTCCTCCAGGTTTTATTTCGAATACTCCACCACCGCCGCCTGGCTTAAATTCTGAATCGGTAGTGGGTAATGATTCGAATCAAGAAGTTGAAACGCAGGTGGCAAATGAAGATGAAACTACAAATTCAGTCACATGGACAGATGAAATGTTAATTGATCAAGGTTGGACTGAGGCTCAGGTGTTGGCCTATAGGGCGCAGCAGTCTGCGGAGTCTCAGGCCCCAGTAATCTCCGGTACTGAACTAAATTATAATGACGCTGTAGTTAAACGAGTAATGGAGAAATATGGCCTTACAGATAAGGAGAAGTTCTTGGCATATGCAGAATTCTTTGATGCGGATGGAAATAAATATCTCAAGGAACAAGAACTGGAAAATGCTGCTGCAGAGATAATGGGCACTCGTTAGACCTATGATGTCGCAATTGAACTATTGGCAACTGAAAGCATCGATGTTTGATAAGCATCAAAAATAGACCATAACCAAATTAATGGCCATAGTAGGCAAAAGAGCAACGGAATTTGTAATGCGAACCAATCAAATGCTTTGCTATGTTGTCTGTTAAAATGTTGTCCGAGAAAGAGAAAGGGTACTAGCGCCAGAGTGGTAGCAATAAGGGGGCGCAATGCACCCCACGGGCCAACGCCACCTGTGATTTCACTTATTACGACTAGAAATGCATGTATTGGGGTATGCCAGCGCGGGGAATTCTCAATTCGTTCGCTCAATCGTTCGCCGACTCGCTCGGAAAAACTCGCACTCACATTCATTCCTACCTGTTTTACATTTTGAGTTACACGGTCATTTGTCTAATTATCTATCGAATTGTTGTATTGTGCGATCTGAGCCAATTATTCTGAACCAGTGCATCCCCAGTAATAGTAGTCCCGCCGCGACAGCATAAATCACTAAATGAAATTCAACTCCGACCCTTGTTACAATATTTTCACCTAAATTAGAGATTCTCCATCCAATAATTGTTGATAGTATGGAACCAATAATCAGCGTTACTGCTCTTCTCCTTTGAGCAGATTCGGACTGATCGGAGAATGCTTTTGGACCAATTCCCATTTTCAATGCCATTCTTAACCAGAGGGGTAGCAATCTCTTGAAATCATTTAGTGATTGAGAGCAAATCCAAAGTGCAGCCCCACTTGCCAGAAGAATGATATCGCCATTAGACCAAACCCATTCTAAAGGGTTGATAGAAATTGCAATTTCTGTTAGGGCAATGACGACTGAAATGAATCCGATTGCGTAAATCATGGCGTCAGCAAGTAATAGTCCGAGATCTGCACTCCTTTCACCTTCAACAATTTCAAAGCGCTCGCGCGAGTGTTCTAGTGAGAGCTTCTCAATCTCATCCACGAACCCCCGTATTGCATCGATGACATAATGGATGCCCTTACAACGCCACCATACGAGGGATTACGAGGGTTAGCAATGAGTGTCGAGGTATGGGTTACCGGATTTGAGCCATTCAGCAATCACGAAACGAATATTTCCCAAGAAATTGTCCAGTCGCTAGATGGATTTAATGATTCGATTTCATTAGATTCTCCAAAAGGCCCATACTCGGCAGATAATCGAGAATCAGAAATTAATATCAAAGGCGATGTACTTTCAGTAGATAGAGATGGAACATGCGTAATTGCAGAACTTCTAACCCATAAATCACCTCAAGCGATTGTTCATCTTGGAATGGCTGAAGATAGAGATGTAATTTCTATTGAAGCCACTGCTTACAATGAACTTGATTTTCGTATTCCCGATAATGCAGGGAGAAAAATTAATGGAGATTGTGTTGTTGATTCTAGACATTCACTGCTCCACTCAACTGCTCCTATCAATCTCATCATGGAGGAATTCGAAGATGATGAAAGAATTGTCAAAAGTGAAGATCCTGGTAGATTCATCTGTAATGAAATATATTTCAGAACGATAGATGCTATTGAACGAGAAGAATGTAAAGATAGGTTTGGCCGCATTGTTCCAGTATTATTTATTCATTTACCACCTAAAGAAAAGTTACACTTTGATATTCAAATTGAATTAGTAAAAAAAATAGTTGCAATTACCGTTCAAAGACCAAAGATGGAAGTGGTTGGGGGGATGTTGAGGGATAATGAAAATCGATTATTAGCTGCACGAAGGGCTCCCGGGGAATATATGGCTGGATTTTGGGAATTTCCTGGAGGTAAAGTAGAGAGGGGGGAATCACATGATGCAGCATTAGTAAGAGAATATTTAGAAGAATTTGGATGGCAAATTAGGCCATTAAGGATTTGTGAGAAATTTTCCCATTCTTGGCCTGAAATGGTAGTTCATCTAACATTTTTCCTTTGTGAATCAATAAATGAATTGCCTCCGGCAATTATGACATCTCATGATGAATATCGTTGGCTTTCATCAAATGAGTTGTTGGATGTAAATTGGTTACCTCCTGATGTAGAATTTGTCAATCGTATCAAGTTACTAGGTATAGAAAATCTGTAAAATTTCAATTTCATCCCTTTTCTAACCAATCAGAGTTTTCCCCATCACCTTTCATTGAGAACTCATCTCTAACAGAGCGCGGCCAATCAATTCGACCTTCGTGCCATGTAGCATCTTCTAACCATGCTTCAAGTTCCAGTCCCTTCATTGAGATTTCAATCACTCCTCCCAGTGATTTTTCTCCCGTGAGAATAAAAGCCACCTTGTTTGCCAAAGCAGCTTGCCTAGATATACAGAATATGGTTTCATCATGATGAATATTAGATGACATTGCATCTAGTGCAGTATCTAGAATTCTTAATTCAGATATTCTGTTTAAGAAATCAGACAAATCAACCCGTTCGAATGTCCATTCGATGCTTTTGTTTGGTATTGGAAATGTTTTCTCATCAATTTCTGGTATTTGCAAATTTGGGAAAAGCGAAAGTAGAGATTCAGTGACTAATTTAGGGTCATCTGATTGGCGGATGATTGTTGAAACGGTTGCCTCGGGTTGTTTCATCGGCGATGCGAAGAGTAACGAGATGATGAAGCCTTATGCCTCTTTCAGAGGCAATATTGACAGTCTCTCGCCTATCAGTAGTGGCGATAGAGATGGCTGAACCCTTTGTTGTCACCGTTGTTCCGACATATCAAGAGGCCGAGCATATTGAGCGTTGTATCCGTTCTTTAATGCAGCAAACATGGCCTTCAATCAATCATTTAATCCATGTTGTAGATGGCGGTAGTGATGATGGAACTATTGAAATTGTCAAGAAACTTGCAAATGAATCGGATGCAGACAGGGGCCCAGAAATCAAAATTATCGAGAACCCTGAAACATTTGTTGCAGATGCGAGAAATCTTAGTTTATCCCAATTGCCTAAAGAGGCGACACATGTTTTGGAAATGATTGGCCATGCATGGGTTCCACCATCTCATATTGAAGATAGGATGAGAGATTTTGATGATTTAAAGAGGGAACTCCCTATGGGTTCAGATAAGATAGCTGGGATTGGCACTCTAGTTAAGGAGAGTGATCAACCACTTGGTATTATTCCCCGTTGGATTGAGGCAGTGTTACAAAACCCATTAGCAAGTGGGCGTGGCCAATTTGCTCAATTCAGTGGCCGAGAGAAAACAACAATCCCTCCTTTTACATTGTACAATAGAATTGCACTTGATGAAGTTGGGGGTTGGGATACAAATTTCATTACAACACAAGATTCTGAATTAAATATGCGTCTTGTGAATAATGGCTGGTCACTTTGGCGTTCTGATGCATCATATTGTAGAATGGCTAAGAGAACATCAGTAATGGGTTGGATTAGATTTGGCCACCGTTATGGGTTTTGGAGAACAAAACATTTGCTTAAGGAACCAGGTAGGGCTTCTTTACTGGAATTTATGCCATGGGTCGGATTACTAGCGACTCTTCTATTATGTTATTCTAATTTTGATTTTTTAGGTTATCCTGCATGGTATTTTCCCATAGCAGCATATATTCTAGTCCTGACCCTTCACGGTCTTTTGGAAGCGATTTCCCGTAGTCAAATAACTCTAATAATTGGGCTTCCAATAATGATTGTAATACTTCATATTTCATTTAGTTTTGGGCTTTTGGATGGCCTTCTACGTAAAGGCAAAGCATCTCGAGATAGAATTGGGTAATTTGAATCCCCATCATCAAGAAGTCACAACATTGAACCCATGTAACGCGCCCCAGCGGCTTGGTAGTCATGGCTGATGATGGTAAGAACAGACTCAACTCGTGGGCTTTGTTAGTAGTTCCTATAATTGTGGCTGGGCTAATTGGAAGGATAATTCCTGCTATTGACCTATTACTCGTAGAAACTTGGCAGATTGTTATTTATTACGCATTCGCATTACTAATTGGAGTCATATTATTCCGTCGTTCCCGGACAGAAAAAGATCATGAGTTTCATAGAGTCAAGAATATCAAGAAATTACGTAAAGCGTATGTGGCGGAAGATCGTGGTCTTTGGACAAAAGCCGATTCTGCAATGGCCCAACTTGAGAGGGACGCTGAAGGTTACGAGGCTAGCGATAAAGATCTAGTGAAAGGCAGGGAAGTCATGGAGGTTCTACGCTCAAAGCGTACCGATGAATTAGATGAAGACGCCCCTAAAGAAGACGTAAGATCATTACTAGATGAAGATCACGTGAGAAAGTCAGCAGCACGTTTGTCAGGGGATGATTCTTCCATGCCACAACTTTCAGGGGCTGCTATTGAAATGATGGAAGCCAAGAGTACAGGTCAAACTAATGTGGATGACATGTTAGCAGAATTGGTAGCCGAGGATCAGCGCATTGATGAAAAGAAGTCAAGGCCTTCCCCAGAGCCTAAACAAAAAGCAAAACCCAAGCCAAAACCTAAGCCAAAGCCAAAGGCAGATATTGGTGGTGGCCAGATGGGTGAGGCTGGTATTTCACGCGAGGACAAGTTGTTTGATGATTTAGGTGCTTCAATAGGTGGCGGAAAAACTGTTGGTAAAGAGACAAAGATTTGCTTAGATTGTGGTGGAAGGAATCCAATTGGTAGAAATAATTGCCACAATTGCGGTGCATCTCTAACTTGATTTGGAGGTCAGATTCAAAACTGTCGGGCTTCCAGCCCATATTAGTGGAAGGGCATGGCTAAGCGAGATTACTATGATGTTCTCGGAGTTAGTCGTGATTCTAGCGATGCCGAACTCAAAAAGGCATTCAGAAGTTTAGCTAGGAAAAATCATCCTGATAAGAATCCTGATGATTCCGAGGCCGAATCCCGATTCAAAGAGATTCAAGAGGCGTATGCAGTTCTTTCAAATGCAGAACAACGGCGTAGATACGACATGTTTGGTCATGATGCTCCGGGAGGTGGTCCATTTGGCCCCGGTGGTTTCGAAGGAGTCAACATTTCGTTTGATGACTTGTTCAATGGTGGTGGTTTTGACTCATTTTTCTCACAGTTTTTTGGTGGCGGAGGAGGGGTCCATCGTTCAACTCGTGGAAATGATATTCTCATCAGACACTCAATTTCTATGGAAATGGCAATGATTGGCGGTGAGACCGAACTTGAAGCCAATTTGCTTGTCCCATGCGATGCTTGCGATGGTCGAGCAGCTGCAACTCCAGAAGGTGTCAAAACATGCAGTACTTGTTCCGGGCAAGGTCAAGTTGCCCAAAACAGGAAGGTGGGGCCTTTCATTCAACAAGTAGTAAGCGATTGTCCTAATTGTAGGGGGTCAGGTAGAATGATTACAGACCCTTGTAAATCATGCCGTGCCGAAGGGAGGCAGAAGAAAAATCAAACGATTAGATTTTCAATTCCCGCAGGAATATCTGATGGCACAAGAATGAGGATGGGAGAGAGGGGGGAGCCTAGAATGGGTGGTGGTGGTCGCCCAGGGGATCTTTACATTCAGGTCAACATTGATGAGCATCAGTGGTATGAGAGGGATGGCTCAGATTTGCTAATGGCTCTTCCATTAGGTTATCCGGATCTTCTTCTTGGTACTACAGTCCATCTCCCTCATGTGGATGGTAAAGAATTGAAAATCGTAGTTCCAGCCAGTTCAATTCCAGGCGAAACTATAGAGATAAAAGGTCGAGGTTTTCCTCAGTCACGCGGTCGTGGTAGGGGTAATGTTACGGTACTGCTAAAATTATTTATGCCCAATAAATTCTCTAAGAAAACAAAACAGCAGATCGACGAGTTAAGAAGTGAAATTGGAATTAATTTGGATGAAATCGAGGATTTAGTAAAGGAAGAAGCTCGAACTAGACGCAGGTCCAGATAATCCATTTCATATTAGTGCATTCAATCATCAGAGTTGTCCTCTTCCTTGTTATATTGATGTATGTATGATGTAATCAATGGCCAATAATAATTGAATTCTGTGTCGCTCATCCAGTAGATGTCATCTTGCCACTCATTGAATTTTCTGTGATGCCTCCAATTCATGAAATCATTATGGGTTTTCTCAGGGAACAAAATGTCAAACAGATGTATTGAGACATACATTGGATCATACTTCTCAACCCCTATCTCCCTCAATTTTGAGGGCCAACAGGATTCACCCCTCTCTTCATTGAACTTGAGATAGGCTTCCAGATACTTGCTGTCACTCATCAAAGTCCCCCTCCTTGATATATTGATAGATGTGTGCTGTAACCATTGGCCAGTGATACTCAAATTTTTTGTCAGACATAAACCAAATATCATTCTGCCAATCGTTGCAAATAATGTGGTACCACCAATCATAGTAATCTTTCTCTGAAGCAGATGGATGGTCTTCAAAGAAAAATTTCTTGTGCGTATATTGGCGTAGGTGGATTCTCTCAACAAGATTCTTTTGAATCCATTCGATTTGCGTTGCCGAGAACGTCTGATATTGCTCACAAAAGACTCTATTTTCTTCATCCATATTTCACTCACCTCTATGCATAATTAGCTATGCACGATGGGCACTGCCCATGCTCCGTAAATTGCATTCTGTCACACGTAGGGCATTCGTGAATTCTATGGCATTCACAAATAAAATTACCCATATCTTCTCCGTAAACATGGTTGATTTCACCACAGTTTTCGCAAGTAATAACTGATGGTTGTGGTATTGGTTGAGGTAGCCCCATTGCAAGCGCAAATGTATCCACAATCTTCGCAGTTTCCGTATCGTTCCAACAAGCCAATACGATTGTAGCAAGGCGATCTCCTATAGGTAATTTCTTTTCGCTTACTGGATGAATACAGACATTAAATATTTGATTATCTCTGATTAAATTGACACTGAAGGCCGCTTCACTCTCATTATCAGACCATGCTCCCGGTTGCAATGTAATCTCCCAAACTCCTGTTTCCGTGATAATACCGACAGTGTTCTCATAGTGGTAAATCCCTTTTGGCACCCAATCCGAATCATCTTCCATTTGTCCAACAATTGTTCCATACCATAGGATGGAATTTATGATTGGGCCATTTTTTCCTGAAACTATAATTTTTCCATCTCTCACATAATCAATCATGTCGGAGATATTCAACACCTCGGATGAAAATAGGTAATTCACTATTATTTCCTGAATATCTGGTTTTTGTTCAATGAGCCACTGATATAGAGAAATCGGGGCATCTTTTTTTAATTGATTTACACCCATCACAAACACCTCGGATGACCTATGGGGACTACTCTGAAAATCCTCTTGGTTTCTCTATCTAATCTAGGATAATTATTCGCCATACCAACTGAACCTTCACCTTCTTTTGCCGTATCAATAATCACATCTTTATGCAAGGTTACTATATGGGCGGTGCATAACTTCCCCTTTTCATCAGGGTCACTAGGTGGTGTTTTAGAATAGAAGCAAACCAAGAAAAGGTCATCATATTCCAATAATTCATCAATATAGTATTCTAATTTCCTAAGGTCTTGGTTGCAGTAGGCTAATTGCATACCAAATGGTTCTAGAGATTTTGACCATGTATGTGGTGATTGTGAATTAATTATTGACATGAAATATTCTGGCCCAACATCGGCTCCAGTTGCTCTAGCAAGCATTGCTAGAGTTGTGGGCACGCAGCTAGGTCCTTTTTGCTTGATATGCACAATATCTAATTCATTGAAGAATGGACCATTATACTCATTCAGCTCATCTAGGTCCCATAATGGGGCATTAGAATCTGGTTTCCAACAAACGCTCATTCCCAATCCTCCTCAAAGTCATCAGGCCATGAATTTTCATCACTACTACTCACTTCAATATCACCATCATGGTTACACTTTTTCCAATCTTCTAGTCTCAATTGATTAATTTCCAATTCAATCTCTATATTTTTTGTAGTTATTTCAATCAATTTAGTCAACGCTATAATTATCATTCCAATTTCCATTTTTTTCATCTTATCAACTCTTTTATTCTTCAACATTTCTCCTTTTTCCAGACACCCTTATTGGGTGGCATATTCTACAGTTTGTATCCATACAAGGCCAATTATACTGATTCTCGATCGAATCAATGTAACCTCTTTCGATCATTTTCTCCCAAAATCCTCTAGAGCATTCTGCGGTGTTCACCCATATGTGTTTGTTAGGAAAAGCCCTCCTTATGTCTGCTATCATTTTTGTTCCATTTGATTTCTTCCTGTCACTAGGGTCGTGTACAATCACATTATGAATTTCAACCCAGTCCTTACCAGTAAATATCCAGCAATTACTAATGGGGCTTCTGCCATTATATATCCAGCATTTTTCCCTTCCGTGAAATATTCTAAAACCAGATACTCCATTAATAGAGTAAATCCTAGGGCCATTCTCATTTCTACTGTTTTTTATTTTTATTATTGTCATTTTTTTCTCTCCTAATTTTTTGATTTGGTCGGGGTACCGGGATTCGAACCCGGGTTGGCAACTTCGCAGAATGCCATGATATCCACTACACTATACCCCGTGTGCAGGTCTAGACTGGCGAGGATGCCCGGAGTTGAACCGGGATTTGCGGGTTCGAAACCCGCAGTGCTAACCATTACACCACACCCCCACTAGTCTAGACACATCCATTTCGGACGTTGCATCCAATTGCAATTGCCTTCCCTTGTAGGAAATACCGGCATTACCATTAGAATTGGATGCGATGTTACACGAAGATTGATGCACGATCATGGGCTCGAACTGGACCGCGATAACGATCCCACCTGTCGAGATTATCTGTGTACATTGTATCACCCTTTCTTCGCTGTGGGGTAGCGTAGGCTGCACTAATATTTAAATGTTATGTTTAGAATCGTTAATTTTACCATTTTTTAATTGTTATTTTTCATAATTCGTATATTTGCAATATATGTTGATATTTATTATATTATACTACGTATAATATTGTTAATTTAACTAGTTTATTTATTGCAATGACTAGACTATTCTTCTTCTAAAATAGCAGCCCTTGTTGGAACAGCCGCGACCGGCTTCCCTCCTACTAGACCTGACAGTATTAAATCGAAACCTTTTGCTTCGCCATCTAAATCGATTCTGAAGAATAGGCTAGTTTTTTCTTTAATATCCCCAAGGAAAACTTCATCGCCATCAAATAAGTTCTCAGGAACGACGTTAGAAATACGCCATTCGCTACCTTCTATTGCTTGGAATCTTATTCCAGCCAAGTTCCACTCTTCTTTTTGTAGCGTCAAACCAATAGTCAGTGAAATATGATTTTCTCCACTACTTAACTCCCACACAACGAGGTCTAGTGATTCAGTAGTATGCCTGACCAAAGGCGACCCCCATTCAGAAAGAAGTGCCATCCAATCAGTATCTGCAAGTGATTCTAGAGCGTGAATCAATGCATTAGGATCCATCTTGTTATCTGGGTCGGCCTGAGTCAACCTCTCTCGTAGTCTCCTCAACCTTCTTTTCTCATGCATCTGGAGTTCCAAATTGCCCCCGCTCTTCCAACGCCAGTAGACAATTAATATCCAAGGGGAAAGTAGCAGAAATCCGATAATTATGAAAAATTCATTTATTTCACTAGAATAATCTATCCATTCCCCATCTATTGATTCATCACTTTCTAGATCAATCCAAGACCAATGAATTGAATACTCAACTTCTTCATTAGTATGAGATTCTACTACCATTAAGTGCCTTCCGTGTGGCAACTCTAGTCCTACGCTAGATTGCTGCCCTTCCATTTCACTTATATTCCAAGAAATAATATTCCAATCAACATAAGAACTGGTATTCATTTCCATTAATTTAAGAGAACATGAACCCGGGTCAGACTCTAATGTTGCAGATAACCAATTTCTATCGGGGAATCCTTCTTCTCGAGATATAAGATATACATCTCTGACATCATCTCCACCAATTACGCCATTGGTTTCTCCAGATTCAGATTGTAGAATCTCCCACCCTAGTATTTCGGCTTCCCCAGAGGGGTGGTTATCAGGTGCATCACCAGGCTTACCCCCATCATTTGGTCCATGGCTGGTTATAGAGAGAGACCAAATCAGTGGCTCGGTAGAGTTGTTGAAAGTGATTGCAGCAGCATCAGCTCCAGAAGGAACTACAAACGAGGAACTTCCTGTAGTGTTGGATTGATGATCTACTATAATCCAAGAGCCAATTCTAGCTTGGAAATATACATCCGCATCCCCACTTAGCCACCAATCAATAGTAAATTCACTTCGAGAACTAGCCTCTAGACGTATAGAATCACCATCATCACCATTGGTTAAATGTCCTGAAATAGTTGTTTCAGAAAAAATGGGTGCAATCCATGGCGCGAGAGCAGCATCTCCGAATGATGTTTCATCTGATGGTGAATGTTTTGCAAATCGTAGTGAATATAGTCCCGAATATACATCAATAGTGCGAACAGTCATCCATAATTCACCATCTTGTTGTGATATCAACATTCTAGAAGATTGATTCACAATTCCTGAAATAAATTGTTCTTGAGAGATTAGCTCTAGGTTGCTTTCGGTTCTTTTCCATAATTCAATTGATAAATCAATGGAATGCGCAGCAATTCCTATTTCAATCAAATCACCATTGCTACTATTCAATCTGAAAGAATCCGAATCTTCTGAATCATCTAAAGTTCCATTCCACCATGATGCTCCTTTGTCAATTACTGTCCGATCTAATTCCCCACATTCGACAAGAGTTTTGCAACCATCCATTTCAATAACTGGCCATCCAGAATCATCTTCACCGGGGTTTGGGATTTGAGATGGTGCGTCTATAAATTCGCCTGAATTTAAGTCAAAGAAAATATGGCTGATTATTAACTCCTGAGATGTGTCCCCGTCTCTTGTTACTACTATGGATGCTTGGCCTGCACTAAGGTTTCCAACTAGTTCAAGATGAAAGCGCCCGGTCGTAGAGAATTGGGTTCCTATGGAATCTGATACGGTAAGATTAATTTCTTCGCAATTGGTCTCAGAAGGGCATGAAATATATATCCAAAATTGACTTTCTCGTATGGTAATACTTTCATTCCAAACCGTATCCCCTACAGATAATTCAATCGCATCAGTATTTTTTACTACACTTTTATGATGTAACTCTGTACCGATTGGTAATGATGAGATTATCATCAGAAAGGCGATGATTATGGGTATAGATGGCCTGCTCACATCTTCACGGCGAGTATCGAGGCATTTAGAATGATTCAATTATGGCGCATAGGTGGCGACCATCGTGATTGACTCGACCCTAGGCCGGACGGTGGCCCACAGAATGCGCCATTCACGCGTAATTGCACTGGGGGATCGAAAGTCACCAATATGTCATACACCGGCATTAGTTGGGACTGAAAATGATTTGAAAGATGCAACAATTGGTGCAGAAATGTTACCATTTATTGTTAATTATGATAGTTCATCTTTGCCAGCCAAAATGAAAATTACGGGGAGGGGTCCTCTTTCAATGCCCTTTGATAGTGAGGAGCCACAATGGGAATGTCAGTTGAATCATGTCTTACCTCCATCTTTGGAAGAAGCTGATTCAGGTGTTAGAGGTGGATCATATAATGGCCTACTAGCACTTTCATGGCAATCAATAATGCACGATTCAAAATTGTTAGAATTAGAAGAACAACCAGAAATAATAGCAATTGTTGATGCTCTTCAATTGGCTAATCACCCTAGTAAATTGGTTAATGCAATTGCCTCTATCCGAGTTACCTTTCCCTCTTCACTAATTTGGTGTCCTGCAATTAGCGGGCCGGACAATCTAGCAATTCTTTCCTGGTTTGGAGTTGATTTATTTGATTTCACCCGTTCAAGGCAGGCAGAATCAATGGGATATATTCTCACTGCTGATGGTCCGAGAATGCCCTATGGTGGCCATGACGAAAGTCATGATTTTATGAATCAAGTTGGAGAATGGAGGAGAGAACTGTCTGCAGTAAAAACTGCAATTGAAAATGGTTCTTTACGCTCTCTAGTTGAGAAGAGATCTCTAAATTCACCACGTCTAGTGGAGCATCTTCGTTATCATGATCGTTTGATGAGGGCCGCTTTGTCAGAAGAAATGGAGGCACTCGAATCAATGAGTGATGAATCTCTATCGGTTTGCAAATTGGTAAAAGGTTCGCCATTGAGGAGATTTGTGAAAGAAGGTACAATAATTCGTTGTAACAGTGCAGTTAGTAGACAAGATCCTTTGATTGCAGATTGGATTCATAGAATTCGAACTACATATAAATCTCCTAAAGAACAATCAAAAGTGTTGATTTTGCTTCCTTGTAGCGCGCGAAAACCATATTCTATGTCCCAATCTCATAGGAGATTTCGTCGCAATCTTCGTCACCGCCCACTTCATGAGGTAATTGTTACAGCACCACTTGGTTTGGTTCCACGTGAGTTGGAGGAATTATGGCCGGCAGGTCACTATGACATTCCCGTAACTGGTGACTGGGATAGAGAAGAAATAGAAAATATTCGAAGTCTTGTAAAATCAATAGTTTGTAACAATGAGTACGAACTTGTAATCAATCATAGCGGTGTTGATTTAGAAGATAGTGAAATAGGTGTGGAAATTATTGATACTAGGAAAGGCGAAAGTGCTGGTTCTAAATCATCACTTGAGAGACTTCATTTAGCCTCGGAAGATGCAGCTAGTCACTTTCATAGTGGTTATAGGATGAGTGAAAAAGAACATCTTCTAATCAAAATGAAAGCAATATCTAGATGGCTACATAATAACGATGATTGGTTGGTAAGAGCACATGTCGGAGGAAAACCTCCACGTTGGAAGATTTTAGATGGCAAAGAACAGTTGGCAATGTGGCATCCGCAGGATGGTAGATTTGCTTTCGCAAAGGGAACTTTGAATTTGCTAGCAGAAAGTCAAACATTATCTGAAGTACATCTTAATGATGGCCCTAAATTAGAGGGTGACATATTTTCCCCTATGATTAACCAAGTTGTTGGAGATGTGCGAATTGGTGATGAAATATTGCTTTTCAGGGCAAGAAAATTAATTGGTAGTGCCCGTAGTATTGCCTCAAAATGGGAATATTTTGGCAGCCCTGGCATGGTTGCAAAGACAAAACACAGGCTATGAGTCCTCTCGTAGAGAGGCGGAGCGGTTATGAATGGGGAGTAGGTCGGCGGCTCGCTCAAGGTGTTCTAGTGGCTCGTATGCACAGTGGAGGAAAAGGCCGTTCAGGGTCATCGCGCCCTAACGTTTCTGAAGCACCGGTTTGGTCTGAACAGGACAAAACCATGGTTGAGGGGCTAATCGTTGAATTACACGATGCAGGCCACTCAAATGCTATGATAGGGACAATTCTAAGAGATCAACACGCAGTTCCAAGTGTGAAACTATTACTTGGTAAATCAGTAGGCGCCGTTCTTGCAGAAAGTGGAAAGACTAGAGAAGTTCCCGAAGAACTGATGAACATGATGCGTAAAGCTCAGGGGATTATAGACCACTTGGAGAATAATAGAAAGGATTTACATAACAGTCGCCAACTTACTCTCATAGAATCAAAAATTAGGCGTTCCGCTCGTTACTATAGGGAAAAGGGAATGCTTTCAGAGGATTGGAAATACAAGCGAGATCAACTAAGATTGATGGTTGAGTAAGTATATTTCTCCTTTTTCCAATGGAGGCTCTTTTGAACCTAGCCCACTCTGCCCAGTATGTGCGCTCCTTACTAGACCTAGAGGCATTTGCCCCAATTTCTTCTAATCTACGTTCAGTTTCAGAAAGATTAGCAGATTCTAGCACAGTATCAATACTAATTCCATCTTCAATTACAGGGGCAATTGCTTCGGCAATTCTCGAAGCGGCCATGCTCGATGCTGAAATTCCATATCGAAGAAGATTCTCACCCCGTAAGGTATCTCCCCCTTGTATTGTAATTTCTGAAAAGATTTCAGAAAATGACCAGAAATCGTCAATTGATCCAATTAGTCTCAACATTTCACCTATATTCTCTGTTGGATTACGTGGATTTGATGG